>CAZCAK010000001.1:0-24047 GCA_964496605.1 uncultured Acidiferrobacteraceae bacterium
CGGTTACATCCGATTACGCGCCGGGCACCACGACGACATGGGCTTCAACGCGCGCCCACGCTGGGCCCTCACCGAGCTTAGTGCGGCATGATTCATTGACCGATCTTGGTTTCGCGTCCGCTGATGAGATTGCGCATATTGCTGCGGTGACGCCAGAGCAATAACGCGGACATGAGGCTTGTCACCACAAGATAAGCGCTGGTAGGCACCAGCCAATAGACATAGAGCGGCGCCAGAACCGCGGTGATCATCGCCGCCAGCGACGAATAGCGAAACACCAGTGCGAGCGCAATCCAGGTTGCGGCTAATAAAAGCCCGAGCCAAGTATTGAGCCCGAGAAAAACACCAAGCGCGGTCGCAACGCCTTTGCCACCACGAAAGGCAAAAAACACTGGAAAAACGTGACCGAGGAACGCCGCCAGCATCACCGCGGCGATCACTGTCGGCTCGGCACCGACGGCACGTGCGATGAGCACGGGGATCACGCCTTTAAGGATATCGCCCAATAGCGTGAAGATGGCGGCTTTTTTGCCGCCAACGCGTAGGACATTGGTGGCACCGGGATTACCGGAACCGACCTTACGCGGATCTTGCAGACCCATCGCACGCGAGACCAAAATCGCCGCGGAGATCGATCCCATCAGATACGCAATAAACGTCAACCAATAGAGCACCGCTTCCTCCTGCCAAGACAGCCTCGGCGTTTTTCGTTATAGTGGATCGCAGCCGCCGATACAACGCCGACCATCACCGCGCCTTCTATTCACTACTAGCCTTTTATTATCAATAGCCCCGAATGGACATTATTTATTTACACGATTTAAAGATCGACTGCGTCGTCGGTATCTGGGCCTGGGAGCGTCAAACCACTCAGCGCGTCGTATTCGACCTCGACATGGCGCTCGACGTGCGCAAGGCCGCGGCACGCGACCACATCGACGATACCGTGAACTATAAAGCCGTCGCCAAGCGCATCATTGCCTTCGTCGGCGAATCGAAATTTCAATTGGTCGAAACCTTGGCGGAGCAAGTTGCGGAACTCATTGTGCGCGAGTTCGCGGTCGAGTGGGTGCGGTTGCGGGTAAACAAGAAAGGTGCGATTCGCGGCGCCGCCGATGTCGGCGTGATTATCGAGCGACGCCGTTCCGATGTGAAATCGTTATAGAACGATGGAGCGTCCGGCATCGACCGCGAGAATTTGTCCGGTGATGTACGGCGCATCTTGAATAAGGAACAACATCGTACGCGCAATATCGTCGGGGCTGCCCGGGCGGCGCAAAGGCGTGCGCGACAAAATTTTTTCTTTGACCTCATCGCTCAGCACTTCCGCACCGTTCTCGTCCTCCGGCCAGAGAATCGTCCCTGGCGCAATGGCATTTACCCGCACCGCCGGTGCCAGCTCGCGCGCAAGCGACTTGGTGAGCATGATCAAACCAGCCTTGGCGATACTATATATAGGATAGGTCTTGAGCGGCTGTGCACCGTAAATATCGACGACGTTGACGATACAGCCGTGGTTTGCGGTCAGCTGTGGTGCACATAATTGCGCAAGAAAAAACGGCCCCTTGAGATTCGAGCCGATCAGTTGATCCCAATCGTGCTCCGTGGCGCTGCCGATCGGCGTCGGATAAAAACTAGAGGCGTTGTTGATCAGTACATCGATACGTCCAAAGGTATCCAGCGCCGCATCGCGAATGTGCGCGAGCGCTTCGGTCCGCGTCAAATCGGCTTGCGCCAATGCCACGGAGCGTGCGCGCTTTTGTTCGAGCTCGCGCTGCAATGCCTGTGCATCACGCGCGGAACCACGATAATGCACCACGACGTTGGCGCCCTGCGCATGTACGCGCCGCGCCACTTCGGCGCCGACGCGACGCGCGGCACCGGTAATGACCACGACCTTATCTTTTAATGTGGAATTCATCGCTCATTTCGGCGTTATGCGTAAAGCTGCCACAATAGCGCGGATGCGTATGCCTGCCAATCGAACCCACCGCCGACCATGAACACCGTCGACCGTGTCATCGCGACAATGAATGCCCGCGTTGTCGAAGGTTTGCCATCACCGAGCCCCGACGAACGCGCCCTCTCGGACCGGTTGGTGGCGCGCATCGTACAAGAAATTACCAAATGCCATGCGATCGACTTTGCACGCTTTATGGAGCTTGCCTTGTACACGCCGGGCTTGGGCTATTACAGCGCCGGCCGGCAAAAATTCGGCGAAGGCGGCGATTTCGTGACGGCACCGGAATTATCGCCGTTATTTTCGCGCATGCTCGCGCGTCAATGTGCCGAAATATTGCTTGAGCTTAGCGGTGGCGACATTCTCGAATTCGGCGCCGGCAGCGGTGCCATGGCGGCGACCATACTCGCGGAGTTGCAAGCACTCAATGCGGTACCCCGGCGCTATGCCATCCTCGAACTCAGTCCGGACTTGCGCCAACGCCAACAGGCGCTTATTCGCGAACGGCTGCCGGCGTTGTTCCCCCGAGTCGAATGGCTCGACCAACTGCCCGGTTCCTTTCGCGGCGTTGTACTGGGTAATGAGGTATTGGACGCAATGCCGGTGCAATGTTTCATCGTCACTAGCGACGGTGCGCGCTTGCTCGAAATTGCGCAGACTCGGGGGCGTTTTTTTTGGCAACTCGGCGCAGTCGCGCGGGACATCGATGAGCGCATCGCCGCTTACGCCTTGCCGATCGGTTATGTCTCGGAGACAAATGGGCACGCCGAGGCCTGGGTACGCAGTATCGGCGATCGGCTTGAAGCCGGCGCGATACTCCTCGTCGATTACGGCTTTCCGCGCGCCGAGTTTTACCATCCGCAACGCAGCACCGGCACGCTGATGTGCCATTACCGGCATCGCGCCCACGGGGATCCACTGATCAATATCGGTCTGCAGGACATCACCGCGCATGTTGATTTTACTGCCATGGCGGAGGCGGCATCATCTACCGGGCTCGATGTGCTCGGCTATTCCAGCCAGGCGGCGTTTTTGCTGTCACTCGGAATTGCCGACGCCATCAACGATAGTACGCAGCCCTTGCCGCATCTGATCCTCGCACAGCAAATCAAAAAGCTGACTCTGCCTTCGGAAATGGGCGAGCTATTTAAGGTCATCGCCTTCGGACGTGGGCTGGCGTCGCCGCTACGCGGTTTTCAAATGCAAGACCGTCGCAGTCGTTTGTAATGGTATAAAATTGCCGGGCGCCACACGGGCGTCTTGCCGAAAAAAGGAAAACACCGTGAATAAAATCGTTTCGCAAATCTTGGTTCTTGGAGTCGTCGGACTCGCGGCCATCGGTTGCGCGCACAAACCCGCGGCACAAACAAACGTCGGACCGAAGCTGTACGTCATGAATTGCGGCACCATCGATATCGCCGATATCTCGGTGTTCCGCCCGGGACAAAACATCGGTGAGCACAAACGGTTTACCGATTCTTGCTACCTCATCGTGCATCCGAAGGGAACGTTGATGTGGGACACCGGCCTACCGGACGCGCTTGCGGAAAAACCCGCCGGCGTGACCATGGGGGTGTTCACCGTGAGCGTGCAAAAGCCGCTGCTGCCACAACTCAAGGCGATCGGCTATCCACCGCAGGACATCGACTACGTGGCGTTCTCACATATGCATATGGATCACGCCGGCAATGCCAATGCCTTTGCGCGCTCAAAGCTGATTATGCAAGAAGAGGAGTACCGCGCCGCATTCGGCCCCGAGCCGAGCAAATACCGTTTCGATCCCAACTCGTACAGCAACCTCAAAGCGAGCCCGGTTAAATTATTGACCGGTGACTACGATCTCTTCGGCGACGGTACCGTCGTCATTCGGCGCGCACCGGGACATACCCCAGGGCACCAAGCCCTGTTTTTAAAGCTGGCCAAGACCGGCAATATTTTATTGTCCG
Source organism: uncultured Acidiferrobacteraceae bacterium (assembly GCA_964496605.1). Classification (GTDB taxonomy): domain Bacteria; phylum Pseudomonadota; class Gammaproteobacteria; order Acidiferrobacterales; family CAZCAK01; genus CAZCAK01. Next base: position 3,907 of record CAZCAK010000001.1, read on the forward strand.
GCGATTTGGTGCACTTCACCGACAACTGGCTCGAGAAGCGCGTACCTTCGTTCAATTACGACAAGGAGCAGTCTTTAAAAACGATGCAAGACACCGAGAAGTTTTTGAAAGATCATCATGCGACGTTATGGATCCAGCATGATCTCGAGCAAAATCAAAACATCAAACACGCGCCGGAGTATTATGAATAACGCCGGTCCAACGCGCTAAAGATTTAAAAACGGGAATTATCCCGTCATGCGCGCACGACTTCGGTGAGAAGCGCGGTATCCGCGTGTTCTTTGGGCGGGCAACAACACATTTACCGCCGCAATCTCAAATAAATCTCGGGCAATTTTTTCGGCAATTGATTCACACGATCGATCACCATGTAATGTCCAGCACCGAATATTTTCGGTAAATATTCCGCGCCGGCGGGATCGAGCGTGATGCAAAACGGATGCACGCCCTGATCGATCGCCTCCTTCACCGCCATGCGCGTATCTTCATGCAAATATTTTTCGTCGCCGCCATCATCGTAATCGGCCGGTCGACCATCCGAAAGGATCATGAGCAATCGTCGTTGACTCGGCGCGTCGCTAAAGCGATGCACCGCGTGACGAATCGCCGCACCCATGCGCGTGGCGAGGCGCCCGGATAAGCCGCCGATCAGTGCGCGCGCCTTCGTGTCGAGGCGGCGATCGAATGTCTTGATCGGATAATAGCTAACGTTGTCGCGATATTTAGACGCAAAGCCGGCAATGGCGTAAGGGTCGCCGACCTGTTCCAAGCTTTCGGCGAATAGTAGGATCGCCGCACGCAATCGATCGACGATCCGCCCTTCACCTTCGCTGGTCTTGGCCATGATCGAGGTCGAGATATCGGCCAACAATAGGCAAGCAGTATCGCGCTGCATGAAGTGCCGTCGCCGATATAACGCCGGCTTCGGCGATAAGCCGGCACGTTTTTCCGCGACATACTGAATCGCGGCTTCGATATCCAGCTCGTCGCCGTCCAATTGGCGTCGCTGCGGCGCCGGGCGTGTCGGCTTTTGCATCTGAATCGCGCGCTTGAGCCGCTGCAAACTATTGGCGTGTTGTGCGAGTAAGTTATTCGCCTCCGTAAGATCGGTCTCGTCGAGCTCGCGCTCCTGCACCCAGGCCCAATTACGCTTAAACGCGCCATCGCGATAGTCCCATTCGTGATAGGCAACGCCTTGCGCGCTGTGATCGCGACCGCGCGCGTATCCAATGACATTCGCCGGTTGCGGAATGCCGACGCCGACACGGCCGCCGGTACCGCTAGTGTCCTCCGGCGGGATGTCGAAATCGGGATCGTCGCCTTGCGCGGCCTTAGGGATGTCACGCGCGTCGGGATTCGGTTTGATCTCATCTTTTTTGACGATGTCGTCGCGATCGAACGTACCGGTACCGAATTCAGCATCGTCGAGCTCGGCGCGTGGATAGATCGCGCGCGCGGCATTCGGCCCGCGCGCCGGTAAATAACAATCCGCGCGCAGTTTGAGTTCGGGAATTGGCGGTAGGTTGGTGTCGCGATACAGCACATTGGCAATATTGAATGCGTCCACTATCGTGGCGTCGCGACGAAGCAATGGCGTCAGCCGCGCATCCAGCGTCTCAAGCCCGAGCGCACCCATGAGGGTCGCGCGCGCGAACAGATAATATTCACGCGCCGGCGATGCGCTTGGGGTTTGTGCTTGCGCCAGACGATACAAGCGCGCCAAATGATTCGGTACTTGCGCATTGATCGCATAGTCCACGCGCAAATCTTCGCAAATATCGAACAACAGCTGAAAGCGCAACATATTATCGCCATAGTGCGCAAACAGCGGCCGCCAGGTGATACGTTGCCGATCATCGAGTGGTGGGTGCTCGCGTCCGACGGTGCGAAATAAAGCCTCGATATAGCGTCGCTCGTAGGAATGAAACGCCAAGTGCCCGGCCGCATGAATCACTGCCGTCAGCGCCTCATCGCGCGTCGGCAAGGCCGCCGGTAAATACAGGCTGCGAGCGTCGGTTTCGATGAAGGCACGCCCTTGATCCGGCGTCCAGCCACTGTCCTCGAACTCAACGCGCTCGCGGAACCACACCGCGGTCACAAGTTGCAATAGCCGCTGATGTTCCGCTAAGCGAAACCCCGGCATGTGTTCCAATAACAGCGCCAGACTTTCCGGTGTCTCTAAGCGAAAGAACGCCTCGCCGCGCAAGCGGCCCGCCTGCATGATGTCGGCGCCGCGCTGGGCCCACGGGCGCACCGACTCGACACCCAATAAATCGCGCACGCGAATCGCGCCACGCAAGTAGCTCCCGAGCGCCAGTCGACGTTGAAACAATTCGTCCGCAGGGGCCAGTAGCGCCTCGATCGCGGCAATACCGGCACCGCCAGTAAACTCACCGATATCGGTACGAAAGTAGGCAATGCCGCTATCGAGATGGCGTGCGCACCAGTCAAGCCCGATTTCGGCCCAGCGCACCTCGCCGGTGGCGCCGAGCTGCGCGTACGCCTGCGGCAGCTGTTGCATGAAACCCTCGAGCGCCTTGTATGAGCCGCGCCATTGCGCAAAATTCAGCGCCTGTTCAGTCCAGGGCCGCACGGCATTGGCGGCTTGCGCCGCGGCGATACTGCCACGAATAAAACTTTTACCAGCGTCGCGATCATGCATGAATAACGTTTTGCACGCGTTGACCCATAGCAACGCCGTGGCGGCGCCGAAACGTTCGATCGCCGGCAGCGCTGCGGCGGTATCGCGATGCGCAACGAAGCTGATCTCTTCCAGATCAACCAGGACTTGCTGAATCGCGGCGAGTGTTTCTAATTCTGACATCATCAGCGTAGCAACTTGTCGCTACCAGCACCGTTGCCGATCCAGACACGGGGTCTAAAGCGCCTCACTAAAATGTGCGCGCATAATTTCGCGCATCGCCTCGGCGAGCTCGGCATCGTCGGTAACCGGATTTATCAGGGCGACTTCGCAGGCATCGAGCGGTGACAGGCCGGCCGCAATCATGTTTGCGGCATAAACTAAGGCACGCGTCGAGGTCGCTTCCTGCAAACCATGATCCTTGAGTACCCGCGCCTTGCGACCGGCGGCGACAAGCTTGTTGATGATGTCGTCGCTTACGCCGGCGGCTTCATTTTTGACAACCTTGCGTTCGATGGCCTCGTTCGGATAGTCAAAATTAATACCGATGAAACGCTGCTTGGTTGATGGCTTCAAATCTTTCAACACGGTTTGGTAACCAGGATTGTAGGAAATAACCAACATAAAATCTTCATGCGCCTCGATTTCCATACCGCGCTTTTCCAATGGCAATTGGCGTCGATGATCCGTCAACGGATGAATCACCACGGTTGAATCGGTGCGTGCCTCGACGATCTCGTCGAGATAACAAATCGCGCCGACCTTCACCGCGCGCGTCAGCGGCCCGTCTTGCCACACCGTCTGCTCGCCTTCTAACAAGTAACGCCCGACCAGATCCGAACTCGTCAGATCTTCGTGGCACGACACCGTGACAAGTGGCTTATTCAAGCGATGCGCCATATATTCGAGAAAGCGGGTCTTACCGCAACCGGTCGGTCCCTTGAGCATTACCGGTAAGCGCTTCTTGTAGGCCGCCTCGAAAATCACAACCTCGTTGGCCTGCGGTTCGTAATACGGCGCATCGCCGCTGCGCGGCTGTTGAATAATGTCGCGCTCGACACCGCGTAGGCGATTGATGAAATTCTTCATGTGGCCTCAATCATGGAACGACAGCGGGCGCTCATGATAGCGGCGACGCGTCGAAACTCAATGCGCCGTCGCAAACGCGTGTTTGGCAGCTGCAATCGCGGCGATGCGCTGCGCGCGGATTTGTTTTCCGATGGCGGCGCCGCTGGCACCAGGTTCGACCGTCGCGATGCCAATGTCTTTGGCGGCGTTGAATGCACGCATCAATAACGCCGCCTGTGGATAGGCGCGCTCTTCAAGGCCGGCGCGTCCGCGCGCGTCCGCCTCGCATGCGAGCGTGAACATTTGCGCGCGCTCCGGTTTACGAAACGCGTTCACGCCCTCCAAGGTCTTTAAGATGGTTTCCGGCTTGAGCTCCAGCACGCGATGGCAGTGCAAATGATAACGGCTGACGACCTCGGCGAATTCGCGGTAATCGGTCGGTACGCGAAAACGCTGACAGAACCTGCGGATAATCTCGACGCCGCGCTCCTCGTGACCGATGTGTCGCGGCCACTCCGCCCGCGGAGTCGCGCCCTTACCGAGATCATGTACCAGGGCAGCGAAGCGGATGCGGACATCCATCGTCAAACGTGCCGCCTGGCGCAAGACCATGAGCGTGTGCACACCGGTATCGATCTCGGGGTGATGTTGCGGCGGTTGCGGCACGCCGAATAAGGCCTCTAGCTCCGGAAATAATTCGGCGTTCGCGCCGCAGTCCCGCAGCACCTCAAAAAAAATCCACGGTGCCTTTTCGCCCAGGGCGCGGCTGAGCTCCGCCCATACGCGCTCCGCCACCAGCGCCTTCATTTCGCCGGCGCGCACCAACTGGCGCATGAGTTCGAGCGTTTCATCGGCGATGCGAAACTCGAAACGCGCAGCGAAACGTGCGACGCGTAATACCCGCAGTGGGTCTTCCACAAATGCCGGGCTGACGTGACGCAAAATGCCTTCGCGCAAATCCTCCACGCCGCCGAACGGGTCGATCAGCGCGCCGTCCTCATCTTCGGCCATGGCGTTAATCGTGAGATCGCGCCGCGCCAAGTCCTGTTCTAGAGTGACGTCCGGCGCGGCGTATACGCTAAAGCCTTTATACCCTGGCCCAGTCTTGCGCTCGGTGCGCGCCAGGGCGTACTCGTATTTGGTCTGAGGATGCAGAAATACCGGGAAATCGGCGCCGACCAGCTTGAAACCGCGCGCGATCATTTCGTCCGGCGTTGCGCCGACCACGACGTAATCGCGGTCTTTAACCGCCAAACCGAGTAACCGATCGCGTACCGCGCCGCCAACCAGATAAGTCTTCATGGACTTATCGTAATCGGCCGCGCGCCGCGCAACAACCGATGGTGCAGCTAAGGCGCGTTAACGCTTTTTGCGGCTGCTGCGCTTCTGCGTCGTGCGCTTGCGCGTGCTGCGTTTTTTCTTGGTCGTGGACTTCTTTTTCTTGGTGCCGCTTTTTTTCTTGCCGGTCTGTTTGTACGACATACCGGCCTTAGTCAGCGCGATGGCAACCGCCTGTTTTTGCGGCTTGCCGTGGTGTACTTCGGTTTTGATGTTTTCACTTACCGCCTTGCGGGATTTTCCGGATTTCAACGGCATAAGGCCTCTTTACAGTTTTGTCCGCGGCAAAACTAACACCGTTTAACGCCAATCACGTGAGACTTACGACGGAACCGGAGGCGACCCGCTTCAACATCGGCTTGCTGTGTAGATGCGCGAAGCGGCGATGCGGCACGTTCGCCGACGGCATACCGACGTGATAACCCTGAATGTAGTCGACCTTATAACGCTTCAGCAGGTTAATCGTCGCCTCATCGCGCACGAACTCGGCAATCACTTCCTTACCCAAAGCCTTCGCCACCTGTGCAATCGCGCGCACCATGGCTTGGTCCATCGGCTCATGGGCCATGTTCTCAATGAACGAACCGTCAATCTTGATATAACTGACCGGGAAATGTTTCAGATAGCTAAAGGAGCTGAAACCGACGCCAAAATCGTCGAGCGAGAAGCGACAACCGGCATCGATTAAGGTCTGCATCAGGCGCCGCGCCTTGTCCATATAGCGCACCGCGATTTGTTCGGTAATTTCGAATACCACCGCCGCCGGGGGGATGCCGAGCGCTTTTAAGCGCTCGGTAATGAGCTGAACGATCGCCGGGTCTTCCAGGCTCTGTCCGGACAGATTAATCGAGAAGGTGACATCGCGTCCGTCGCGGCGAAAATGCGCTAGAGCCTCGAGCGCGTGTGCGATGACCCAGCGATCGATATCCGCCAGCAGACCGAAACGCTCCGCGACGCCCAAGAAGGCCGTGGGCGAAGACGCGTGGCCGTGGCCGTCCGGCATGCGCAATAGCACCTCGTAATACTCGTGCTCCGGGCCGTTCAACGCCATGATCGGTTGATACACCAAGCGGAAACTATTGTCTTTGAGCGCATGCTTGATTTGCTCAGCCCAACCGATGTCTTTCGACGTGTTGTCGAGCTCGTGCTGACTCTTTTCGTATAATTGATAACGATTGCGGCCGCTATTCTTGGCGTCGTAGCACGCGGTATCGGCATGCAGCATCGCCTCCTCGGCATTGAGGCATTCCGGCGTGATCATGGCCACGCCGATGCTGCAACAGACATTGAACGTTTGCTGATTGCCGACAAAGTAGAAATTGCGCATCAAGTCCATCAATAGCCGTGCCACTTCCATGGCGCCAGTACGCGTGACACGGCGCACCAGTACCGTAAACTCGTCACCGCCGAAACGCGCGATCGTGTCGTTCTCGCGCAAGCGCGTCTTAATGAGCTGCGCCACTTGTACCAGCAGTTTGTCGCCCTCGGCATGGCCGAGCATGTCGTTGACGTACTTAAAGCGGTCCAAGTCGATGAACAGCAACGCGCTGGCACCGCCCTCAGCCTTCACCCGCGTGATCTCGGCCGCGAGTAAATCGGAAAAATACTTGCGGTTATAAAGACCGGTCAGCGGATCGTGTTCCGCCAGACGACGCAGGGTCGCATCGCGCTCTTTGACCGCGCTGATCGTCGCGTTGAGCGCGATGCCGATGGCGGCGATTTCGGCGTCGCCCCGTTCCGCGACACTCACGTCGGTATCACCGTGCGCGAGCCGGGTTAACGGTGTTTGCAATTCGGTTAGAGGATGCAGCGCGCGCTTAATCAGCTTGCGGCCGATACCGATCGCGATTAGAAATACGATGGCCGTCAGCATGCTGCCGAAGGCGATGCTCTTGGCGAGCGAATCGCGGTGCAGGTTCGGGTCGAGCCCGAGATCGATATACCCGAGTATGCGCGTTTGTTCGCCGCCGACTGCATCCAATCGGAAATTCAATAGGCCATCGGCATCGATGTAACGCGCCCGCACCGGGGCGATCACGCGCACATAATGCGCCCCCAGATGCGAGCGCTGCACCGGGACGCTGCGGTCAAACAAAAAGGGCCGATCCTTGGCGGCTTGTCCCTTCAAACTCGAAAGCTGGTCCGCGTGCAACGCCGGAATATGAGCGGCGCGATCGCCATATTGGCGCAGCATGCGGCCGCGGGCGTCATAGAAACGGACGAACGCGATCTCCGGAAAATTCTTGATACGATTTTCGATGTACGGCGGGTTACCACCGCCGACACCGTAAAGTGTCGAGCCGAAATCTTCCATTTCGGCGATCCATTGCAGCGCCTGCTTTTCCAAGCTGTCCTCAATCAGCCGACTGGAAGTCCACCAAAGTCCTAAGACACCGATGAGATAGATAATGAGCGCGCCCGAGACGAGCAAGATAATAAGGCGCGTCACCAAACTGCGATTGCGCCGCGGCACGCAACGATGCATGCACCACTCGACCGCACGATGCGCCGCGTGATCGAGCGACCAACGTGCATTGGGAACCAAGTTCTGTGTTACCGCTTGATTAGCTGTCATGACGATCCTTCGCATTGAATGCTGCCGAGAGATCCTTATTCGCGACCGCAGCCGGTGCCGCGGCCCGAGGAGCCGAGATTTTCGCCTGTCGTAGCGATAAGATATTCGGACCGGGAATCGCATCGCCACGCGTATTCGCGGCGGCGATTAAACGCTGGACCACCAAGGTCGCGATGTCATCCGGTTCGGCATTTGCCGTCAATTGACCGCCCCAGGCACGATCGCCATTGACCAGCAATACCTGGCGCGCGCGCTGCGGCGATAGCATCTCGCGTAATACCGTGCGGCTGAGTACGCGGTTGTCCGGTAATACCCACCAGGCCCGAATTTCGCCGTTGCGCTCAAATGTGCGCAGCGTCGTCAAATCGGAATCGGCGAGAAAATGCAGCAATTGTATGCCTTGGCGCGCAGCAGCGAGGCGCGCTTCGTTAATCACGGCATCGAGTCCGCTGCCGGTAATGACGCCGACACGATCCAGGCGCGGATTCATTTTCTTCCAAGCGCGGAATTGCTCCTCGACCGCGGGCACCATGCTCACACCCTTCATCCACGGGCGCGGCAGATTCGCATCCATATAATTGAACACCTGACAGAACACGATCTTCTTACGCGTCAATCGATGCGCGAGTTGCGCCGCGGGCAATCCGACCGCGGCCACCAGCGTCCGTGGGCTCGATTGCAGCTGAGCCTGCAACGCCGCGTCCGCTTGGGCTTGACCAGTAAGGCGATAGACTTCGACCGGGCCTGGCCACTGTTTCACAATACCGGCCATGACCCGTCCGAACGGCGCCGAGGCGTCGCTTGCGATCACGATAAGCCCAGCGCCCTGGGCCGCGGTGGTATTCGGTGGCGAAGCGGTTTCGTGCAACTTGGACGGGCCGGCGCATCCCATGACTAGGACCAGCGCGCCTAAGAACGCGCAATACAAAGCGTTAAGCGAGTGAGCGGCCATGGCTGAGGTGGCCAGCTTCAACACAGTAGCGCCTGCTGGCATCCGACTTAGGTCGGAACGTGAACCTGAGCGGCGGCTACGGGCGGATGAGCGGCAAGCTGCAAGGGGTCGTCTAACCGCCTATCCTTAAGGTATCGATTTACTAAGGTTTCTGGCCACGACCGGTCCTATTACGAATGGCACAGTATTTGAAATCTATTTTTCATATGAAGCGCTTTGCCTTACGCGTAGTCGTGGTCACTGCCCTCGTCGCCACCATTCACGGTTGCGCGAACTTCGGTTATTACGCCCAGTCGGTCAGTGGGCAAATGGAAATTCTTGGCAACCAAAAGCCGATCGAGGAACTGCTCGACGATTCCAATACCGATCCCGCCCTGCGCCAAAAATTGCGCGCGGTATTGCGCATGCGCGAGTTCGCGAGCCAAGAGCTGGGGCTGCCGAACAACGATAGCTATCGTTACTACGCCGACGTGAAGCGACCATACGTGTTATGGAATGTGTTCGCGACCCCGGAATTCTCAACCAAACTGAAATCGTGGTGTTTTCCCATCGCCGGCTGCGTCAATTATCGCGGTTATTTTTCCAAGCCGGCGGCGGATCACTTCGCGACGCAACTCCAAGGCCAAAACCAAGATGTGTTTGTCGGCGGCGTTGCAGCATATTCGACGCTGGGCTGGTTTCACGACCCAGTACTCAATACCGTACTTAGTCGCGACGAGATCGATCTCGCGGGTCTCATCTTTCACGAGTTGGCGCACCAAGTGGTATATGTGCCAGACGATTCCTCGTTTAACGAATCGTTCGCCACCGCGGTAGAACTGGAAGGCGTGCGTCGCTGGTTGGAAAAAAACGGCAGCACCGCGAAGGTCGACGAGTACGCCAAGGCGAAATCGCGCCATGCGGAATTTTCCGCGCTGGTGTTACGCTACCGCGATCGCCTTGAGGCGCTTTATCAAGAAAAAATCGAGGCGCCGACGATGCGCGCGCGCAAGGCGCAGGAGTTTCAGAATCTGCAACGCGATTATCACGCGCTGAAGCAAAGCTGGGGTGGATATAGCGGCTTCGATCGCTGGTTTGCCCGCGATCTGAATAATGCACACCTCGCCTCGGTCACCACTTACACGCAATTGGTACCGGGATTCCAAGACCTGCTGAACGCACAAGGCGGCGATATGCGCCGCTTCTATCGCGCGGTAAAACAGTTGGCGAAGCAGGATCGGCCGGAGCGTCGCGCGGCACTGGCATCAAACGGGAATGTACCGCAATCTTGAACGAGCGCCGCGACGATCGCCGCGGCGTCATTCACCGTAAACTAGTTCGGAAAGCTGGGGCTGCCGGCAGTAGCAAAGAGATGTAAATGCGGTGCGTTCGGCCGGCGTTCACCCACCGGCACTACCCCCGCCTGAGCACGCAGGGATGCGCGTAATACGCTCGCCTCTAAGGCATGATCCTTAACCGGACGAACGATCAGCAATAATCCCTTGAGGAATTTACCGTGCAAGGCGTCGATCGCGATGTGCGCCTGCGCCTCGTCGGCGATATGCACAAAGGCGTAACCCCGGGCGCGGTCATCGTCGTTGATGCCGACGAATTTGGCGAACACGACTTCGCCGAGACCTTGGAACAGCATATTGAGGTCGTCCTCACCCACTGCGCGCGATAGGTTACCGATGTAGAGATTCATAGCGGTGTCTCGACGTTTATTGTTATGAGTATGGTTCGCGCCGCCGCCTTGTACAGCGTCGTGCCTGCCTTTGGTCCGCACGCCTTCGCCGGATGTCTTTTCGCTCATGGTCGCAGGTAGCGCGGCAATACTTCCTCTAAGTGCGCCGGAGTAATGCCGAACTCGGCCGGAAGTCCTTCGGGACATACACTATCGCGTTGCAAGGAGGCCAGATTATCGCGCGTCAGCGGCTTACCGGGAAAATGTTCCAGCAAGCGCGCCTGCCACTCGCTCAACTGCGGTCCGAGATCAACGATGCGCCGCTCGATGCCGGCGAATTGTGCAACCCGCGCCACGATCTCGTGCAAGGTATAAACCGTCGGGCCGCAGAGATTCAATTCGCGTCCGGCAGTATGACGATGACGCAATAGATAGGCGAATACGGCGACGACGTCTTCGACATAAATCGGCTGCAAACGGCTGGCGGCGCCGGCCAAGGGAAAGACCCCCGGGATTCGCCGCAACCAATGCGCAAACATGCGGGTAAACCGATCGTGCGGACCAAAGATAACGGAGGGCCGAACGATGGTCGCGGCGAATGCCAGGCCGGCATTGCGCATCACCGCCTCGCCCGCCGCCTTGCTGCGCAAATAGGCGCTCGGTGCATCGGGAGTCGCGCCGAGCGCGCTCATATGAATCAGTCGCGCGACGCCGGTGTCGCGGCAGGCGGCGACGATGCGGCGCGGCAATTCGACGTGAACTTGATCGAAACTGGCGGCGCGGCTCGGATGTAAGATACCGACCAAATTCACCACCGCATCCATGCCGCGGAATTCCTGCTTCAGCAAGGCGGGGTTCATTGGGTCGCCTTGCACCACATGTGCCGTCGGCAAAACCAATAAATCCCGATGACGCTCACGATGACGCGTCACGATGCGCACGTAGTGGCCCTCAGTCACGAGCCGCGCTGCCAGCTCGCGGCCAACGAAACCAGTGCCGCCTAATAGGCAAATTTTCATAAGGGAACCTTTTATCTGCGCACAGATCTCGCGCGCGAGCGCATTATGCGCAAAGCGCCGATGCCGGTCGAGTCGTGCTAACTATTTGGTGCTACCGGCGGCATGCGCTGCACCAGTCGCGCGCCGCCATTACCCAAACGGTGGTTGTAAACGGTGGTAAAGGCGAGGACGTTTTTGACGTAATTACGCGTTTCGTTAAACGGAATGGTATCGACCCAAATATCCGCGTCCATTGGCTCACTGTGCGGCAGCCATTCCTTAAGGCGATTCGGACCGGCGTTATAGGCCGCAGTTGCCAAAACCTGGTGGCCTTGTTGTTGATCGAGCACCAACTTTAAGTAATGTGCGCCGAGGCGCAGATTATTTTCGATGCGCAGGATCGCTTCATTGCTGCGGATATTGAGCTTGAGCGAACGTCCGGTAAAGCGCCCGGTCTGCGGCATGAGCTGCATCAAACCCAAGGCACCGGCCTGAGAACGCGCATCGGTCACGAATGCGCTTTCTTGGCGCATGATGCCGTAGACCCAACCGGGGTCGATTTGGTTGGCCTGGGCGCTGGCCTCGACCATTTGTCGATAGAGGATCGGAAAGCGCAGTTCCAAGTCGTCGGCGTTATCGGTGCGCGCCATGGTCAAAATCGCGCGGTCGTACCAACCCCATTGCGCCGCCAATACTGCCGCGACCTGGAGCTCGCGGTTGTTCATGGTCTTGATGGTGTAACTCCACTGGCGTCGCGCCGGCACGACTTCGCCGATGGTATACAACTCCTGCGCCAGCTGGATGCCGCGGCGCGCAAGCATGGCACCGATTTCCTCCGGACTGACATCGACACCGATATGCTGAATCGCGTACGGGCGGTGCAAATGATCGGCCGCGAGAAATCCGTAGTAACCGCGCTCGCCGGCAAGCTTCTCATACAAGACCTGCGCATCTTTTTCGCGACCGAGTTTTTCGTTGATGCGGGCGCGCCAATAACGCCATTGCGCCTCGCGCTGTTCGGCATCGCTTAGGCCGTGTAAAAACGAATTCGCCAGCGCCCAATGGCCGCCGCGCACCGCAGCACGAATGCGCCAGTGGCGTAACATTTCATCGGCCGGCTCCGGTTGTACCGACGCCAGCCACTCGGCCGCGATCGGCAAGTGATCCTGCGCCGCGATTAATCCCACCCAGCGCACGACGTAATCGTTATCGGCCTTGGTAAAATCGTATTTCGTCTTGAGGCGATTCCACTCATCCATCGCGACCTGCGCATCGCGCTGCGCCAAGCGCATGAGACCGTAGCGCACGATGGTGCGCGCACGTTCGCTGTCGACCGGATAATTGATGCGACGCAACTCGTGTCCCGGATCGCGGTGCATCGCCGACCAGCGTTGTACCCACACCCGCTCTTTTACCGGTAAATACGTCGCGAGGTGCTCGGCCAGACTGAGATTGCGCCGCTCCATCGCGAGCTTAATGCGCTCCCATACCAAGGCATCGCTCAGATGTCCGGCCTTGCGCCAAGGCGTAAACATCTCTTCGCAGACTGCGGGTAATTTATTGCCGCTTAACCATAGGCTCCGCACCGCGGCCACATTGGCCGCGTTTTCCGGCTCGGCGCGGAATTGATGCGCGACATATTTGCAGCGCAGTTCGGTATCGTCTTCGGGATCGCGATACTCGGCGAGGAAAGTCGTCCAGTCGCCGCGCTCGGCGAGATAGTGCAACCATTTGCGGCGTAGCAGATCAGCGACCGGAGCATCTTTATTGTCTTGCAGGAACCGGCGCAACTGTTCCGGCGAGGTGCCGGGAATGCGGTCTTTTAAGTACTCGTATTCGAGATATCCGGCTAACAGGTAGCCGCGCTCGCGCTCGAATAACTGCTGAAAACGCTTCATGTCCTTAGCGCGCAGGGCATCGAGCGCCGCGGCATAATTTTGGCGCTGCTGTTCCAAGGGGCTCGCCGCAAGCGCGTTTGCCACAAGCAAAAACAGGCCGAGTAACGCGCCCAGTCGTTTTATCAACATCATGATGGAGGAAAGATCGAACGGTATGGAACTATACTATTAATATATCGTTGGCTGAGACCTTCTCAAGCCCCTAACCTGCGGACGAGGCGACCAATGGAGAGCATCAATCCTGCGACCGGTACACGCGTCGAACAATTTCAGCACTGGGACTGGCCGCAAATCGATGCGGTTCTGAACGAAGTGGCGACCGGCGCTGGTCAATGGTCCAGGCGCCCCTTTACCGAACGCGCCGACATTTTACGCACCGCCGCCGAGCTCTTGCGCGCCGCTCAAAACGATTACGCCCGGCTCATCACCGAAGAAATGGGTAAACCGATCCGCGAGGCGCGCGGCGAGATCGAAAAATGCGCCTGGGCGTGCGATTTCTACGCCGAACACGCGGCCACGTTCCTCGCCGACGAAGAAATTAAATCCGACGCCGGCCGCAGCCTCGTGGCGTATTTGCCACTCGGCACGGTACTGGCCGTAATGCCGTGGAATTTCCCGTTTTGGCAGGTATTTCGCTTTGCCGCACCGGCGCTCATGGCCGGCAACGCCGCGGTGCTAAAACACGCCGCCAATGTGCCACGCTGCGCGCTTGCGATCGAGCACATCTGGCACACCGCCGGCTTACCGAAAAACGTCTTTCGCACCTTATTAATAGAAAGCAGCCAAGTCGAGGGCGTAATTGCCGATGCCCGCATACACGCGGTGAGTCTCACCGGCAGCGAAGGCGCCGGACGCCAGGTCGCGGCCAACGCCGGCAAGGCGCTGAAGAAATCCGTGCTGGAGCTCGGCGGTTCCGACGCATTCATTGTCTTACCCGACGCCGATCTCGAGCTCGCGGCCACGACTGGCGTTGCCGCGCGTTACCTCAATGCCGGCCAAAGCTGCATCGCCGCGAAGCGATTTATTTTAGTCGATGCGATTGCCGATGAATTCCTGGAGCGATTCAAAACCAAGGCCGCGACCTTGAAACTCGGTGACCCAACGCGCGACGACATCGATATCGGTCCGTTGGCGCGTCCCGACCTGCGGGCGCTGCTCGATGAACAAGTGCAGCAATCGATCGCCAAGGGCGCGGTACCGTTGCTCGGTTGCAAAATGCCCAGCGGCTCGGGCAATTTTTATCCGGTGTCGATTCTCGATCGGGTACGCCCCGGCATGCGCGCCTATGGCGAAGAATTATTCGGGCCGGTTGCGATCGTCATTCGCGCGCGCGATGAGGTCGACGCCATCCGCATCGCCAACGATAATCGCTATGGTCTTGGCAGCAGTTTATGGACACGCGATGTCGCCAAGGGCGAACGTCTTGCACGCACGATCGAGGCCGGTGCGACGTTCGTGAATGGCATGGTAAAAAGCGATCCGCGCTTACCGTTCGGCGGCATCAAGGCGTCGGGTTACGGCCGGGAACTGTCGCAACATGGCATCCGCGAATTCGTGAATATCAAAACGATTTGGATTCGCTAATCCAACGAATAGCGACCACCCAAAAAAACGGCGCCGCGGGCGCCGTTTTTTTATGCCGCTTACATAAATTTAAAGACCAAGCTTGCGCTCACCATATCGTCGCGGCCACGATCTTGCTCGAAGCGCTCCCATTCCGCACGGGCACCAAGATTACGCGAGAAATCGTAACTTAAACCGGCGCCGTAGGTCGCGTCGGTATTGGTATCGCTGCCGTATAGATTGGAGCTGCTCCGGGTGTAGTGCACGCCACCTTTGGCAAAGATGCCGATACCATAAGATAAGGGCATCCGAATCACGCCGTCCGCATAAGTCGCCTTACGACTAATGTGATCGGCCCCCGCGGTTGCCTTACCAAGATCGGCATAGGCGGCCTCAATACCGAAGTTTTTATTGAAGTCGTAGCCGAGGAATCCCTTCACCGCCGTATCGCTATCTTTAACAACACTATTTCGCGCCGAGCCGACGCCGATACCAACATAAGGTCCGGTTTGACCACCATGAATACCGGACATGCTTTGACCACCGCTACTACCTGCGCCGGCTGCGCGGGTACTGTTGTTGTAGGTAGAAGTGCCGTCGTAGTTGTCCGCCGCGTAGACCGAAGCCATCGATAACGCGAGCACACCACTGAAGATCGCTTTCACCACGCCAGTAGACGTTTTCATCATGCTCTCCTCTGAAAATAATTTGTTGGATGAACGGACTCTTCCATCGCCTAGTTGTTTTTTCTGCACGCATTGTCGCGCAGGGCGCACATCCGTAGCATCCAACCTTGGTATGGCGAATGCACGGAACTCATCGCTCCATTCCGTGTAGGAACAAACTCGACGGTGATTAGGCCGGCAAGACGCGTGCGAAATATGCCTTCAAATACGCCGTTTCGGGAATTGCCGCTTGTATCGGGTGATCCGGCGCCTGGCCGCCGGCTTCGACGATCTGCATTTGACGATCGAGATGTCGGCTGGCCTGCAGCAACTGCTGCAGTAAGATTTCGCGCGGCATATGGTAGGAACAAGACGACGCGATCAGGATGCCGTCTTTCGCCAGCACCTGCATCGCCATTTCATTGATGCGGCGATACGCCTGCACCCCTTCGGTGACATCTTTTTTACGCTTAATGAACGCCGGTGGATCGACGATTGCGACATCGAAACGCGCGCGCTGCGCGCGCAGCTCGCGCAAGGCGTCAAAGGCATCGGCAACGATGGTGTCGACGCGCACCGCGTTCAGCGCCGCATTTTGCGCGATCCAGTCCGCGGCTTTGCTGGCACTATCGATGCAAGTGACGGCGGCGGCGCCGGCGTGCGCCGCCTGCACGCCCCAGGCGCCGACATAGGCGAAGACATCGAGCACGATTTTGTCTTTCACATACGCCCGCATGCGCGTGCGATTGGCGTATTGATCGTAAAACCAGCCGGTCTTTTGTCCGGCCAATAGCGGCGCCTGAAAGCGCACACCGTTCTCAAGAACGTCGGCATACTCCGGCACCTCGCCCTGCGCGACCTGGATCTCGCGTGGTAACCCCTCGAGCTCGCGACTGGCGCTGTCGTTGCGCCATAATACCGCGCGTGGCCGCATCACCTTATTCAACGCCGCGAGAATCGCATCCTTGACGCGCTCCATACCGGCGGTGGTGACTTGCGCTACGTAGATATCACCGTAGCGATCGATGACAAGACCCGGCAGTCCGTCGCTCTCGCCGAAGACCAAACGATAATAAGGCTCTGGGTATAAGCGCGAGCGCAAGGCCAGCGCGATATTAAGCCGATGCGTCAGCAGCGATTGGTCTAATACATACGCCGGATCGCGGCTCACCAGGCGTGCGCAAATTAACGAATGCGGATTGACGTAACCGGTGCCCAGCACATGGCCGTTGTGCGCCTCGACTTGCACCAAATCACCGGGCGCGAACGCCGTGAGCGGTGTGTGCGCAATATCGACCTCATTGCTGAACACCCATACATGGCCGGCGCGTAACCGGCGTTCTTCGTTTTTCTTGAGGCGTAGCGGCGGCAACATGGCGCGCATTATAGCGACTTCACTGCACGTCCCAACAAAATATCGTCGCTGCTTTAAAAACCTCGCGGCGAAACCGTGCGTCGCCGGCTCGCCGCACGCCAAACCGCGGCCACGATCGGCAAGAGTCCGAGCACGCTGACCACGCTAGCGCCGGTCGGAAGATCACCGACGTAGGATAACCACAGCGCGACTGCGCTCGCGGCCGCGGCAAATGCAGCTCCGAGCGCCAGACGCTGTGCGAATCGAGTCACGATCAGTGAGGCGCTGAACGCCGGAATGATGAGATACGCGAACACCAACAATACGCCGGCGAGATCGAGCGCCAGCGTAATCACAATGGCAAATGAAACAAAAAACAGCGCCTCCCAACGAAACCGTGCCGGCATGTCTTCCTCGAATGACAGCGCATAGAACTGCCGCCGAAACGCCAGATGCAATAACGCCAACACGCCGTATATGGCAGCGAGCAAACCGACATCGCGCCACTGTGTCCATAATATATTGCCGTTGAGCATCGCCTTGAGCTCTTCCATGCCGGAGCTGGAACGCGATAACACCATCACCGACGCCGCGGTTGCGACGACATACACCGTACCAATCGCAACCTCGCGCGTGACCTTGTCGGGCACGCGCCGCAAGGCGGCGAACGCCAGCGCTGCGAGAATCGCCGCACCGAAGGCATAGGCATGCGCCGCCAGGCTATGCGCATCGTGGCCCACTAAGAATGCGACGCTGCTGCCGAATAAGGCCACCTGCGCCAACGCGATGTCAACGAAAATGATGCCGCGCGCCAACACATGCAAGCCGAGGTAAGTATGCGTCAGGATCAATAACACGCTCACTGCAAACGCCGGCGCGAGAATTTCCCAAGCGCTCATCGCTTCGGCTCCAGCACACCGCTGGCGCGAATCGCGTTGACGATCGCATCGAATAAGCCGAGGTAATCTTTAATTTCCGGCGTCGCGCCAACCGATGCCGGCAGCACCGCGAGCTTGATGCCGCTTTGCGCCGTGAGAAAATCCGCCGAACGCCGTTCGTAATAAGGCTCTTCGATCAATAAAGGAATGCGTTCGCGCTGGATGCGTTCGATTAATGCGCGTAAGTGTTCCGCATTCGGCGGGATGCCCGGCTTCGGCTCAACTTGATCGACAATCTCGAAACCGAAGGCACGCGCGAGATACACGAACGAGGTGTGATACGAAATCACCTTCGTGCCTTTCAACGGTGCCAACGCCGCGCTCCATTGCGCGTAGTGTTGGTCGATCGCCTTGCTGAAACTGTCAGCGTTAGCCTTGAACTGGGCGGCATGCGCTGCATCGAGCTGCGATAGTCGCTGCGCCATCGCCTGCGCCATGCGGGCGCCGTTGCGCGGGTCGAGCCAATAGTGCGGATTGCCTTCGGCGTGCACATCGCCCTGTGCGCGCGATACCAGTCCGTTGGGCTTATCCAATAATTCCACGCTGGTGGATAAATCGAGATAGCCCGACGCACCTGGTTGCACCTTGCCATTGCGCGCGTTTTGCAATAACGGCGGCAACCAGCCCTGCTCCAGCGCCGCGCCGACGACGAATAAGGCATCGGCGCTATAGACCTTGCGAATCATGCTCGGCTTCGCCTCGGCGTAGTGCGGATTGGCGGCACCGCCGGTCAAACTATCGACCTTCACGGCATCGCCGCCGACGCTGCGCGCGATCGCAGCGAGATCCTCAGTCGCGGTGACGATGTTCAGTTTTGCCTGCGCCGCAAGCGGTAGCGCAAGCACAATCATGGCGGTGATGATGCGAACTAAAAACATAACGCACTCCTTTAGAATTGATGCGCGGCATGCGCGCCGAGCGAGAACTCGTATTGCATCCATACCGCGTTCACGTTTTTGTCGGCGAGTTGCGGCGCGAAGTCGCGATTATATTGCACGCGCAATTTACTGAACTCGGTCGGATACCAAGTGAGATTCGGCGCTAGGCGCCAACGTCGATTGCGCAGCGCATCGCTCGCGTCGCCGTTATTCGCCGTGGCATATTCGCCGCGCAAGGCCGCGACCCAGCCGGGCTTGTAGCCCCACAATACCTGCGTGTAGGCGCCATTATCTTTCAGCGTTTCGGTCGGCGTTTCGTAATTGCGCCATAGCCATTCGGTTTGCCAGGCGGTGAACGGGAAGCCGCGTGTGTTCTGTGCCGCCTTGCGCTTCACATACCAATCGACACCGAAGATATTCGTATTCGTATCGGTACCGGTTCCATTCGGACCGTGCAATGCGGACATGCCGATATTGGCGCTGGTTTCGTCCGAGACATCGATGCCATTGAGCCAGCGCGCCGACCATAAAAGATCGCCGAAGCCGCGCGCGCCTTGGCGATCGATCAGCGTATGACCCGCGACCGTCTCGCCCGGATTCCACAGAAAGCTCGTCAGCGTATCGCCGCCGGCGTTTTGTGCGCCGAGATACAACTCCGAATACCAAGGCAAGGGCGTCAGCCACGACACGCGTGCGCCGGTGCTGCGCAATCCGTCGGCGCCGAAAAAGCGCGTCAACACGATCGGCTGATCGACGAAGGCCCAGACGTGCGGATGTTGCGGATTTTGCCGACCGAATTCGGTGAAGTACTGTCCAGTTTTCACTTGCAGGCCGGCGGGCAAGGCACGCGTCAGTAGATACGCCTCCTCCAACTCGACGGCGGTCGCGCCGGTATCGTCGATGAGCGTGACGATATTCGCTTGGGCGTCGAAATAAGGATCGACCGCGCCACCGGCAATCAGCTCTAAGTTTTGCACGGTGAAGCCGTTGCGACGCGGATCATGCCCGCCGCCTTCGACGGTGCGCAGATCCGGATCGTTCACACCGGCGCCGCCGAAACTAAACGTACCGGTTAGTCCGAGATTGAACGGTTGGCCGCTATTGGTTTGGCCGCTACTCGCGTTAACACCTGGCGCCGTAGACGACGGCATGGCGGCGTTATCGCTCGGCGCCGCGTTCGCGTCCAGGCCGGCAGTGCTACCGGCCAGTAATAAACACAGTGCATAAACACGCATAGAGAACTCCTCAATGAGAACATGAAATAACCGCCAGACCGGCGGCGGCACAATGCGAATTTAAGCGGGTGTGGGTGGACCGCGACTGCGGACAGCGGAGAGCGTGCGATGATAAAAAGTATTGCTGGATATAAAAGGCGTCGGCGCGATACCCGGCACGACCACGGCGAGACCGATGCTCGGCATTGCCGCGCCCAGGGGCGCACCGGCGACACACCATTCACAAGTGTCACCGGCGACATGCGCCGCGATATCCTCTTGATGCACCGCCAGCGCCAGCTGCGCGAACAGCAGCAAAGCGATAAGGACAAAAAGTGAATATCGACGCGTGGTCACCGCGTTTTTATAACAGAAGGACCGCAAAATAGAAACGGC
>CAZCAK010000002.1:0-23393 GCA_964496605.1 uncultured Acidiferrobacteraceae bacterium
GATCACTGCTACTACACGGTGGCGGGGGGCGAGGCCAAGGCGACCGCCGTGGTGGAGAAGCCGCGGCTCTCGATCGTGGTGGACGCTGGATCCGCGGTGGGGGAGGTGCGGCGGCAGATCGGGATGGCGCAGGCGAGCTTGGCGGACGCGGAGAGGCGCAAGGAAGAGAATTCCAACGCCTACTACGAGAGCCGGACGCTTTCGCGCGACGCCTACCACGACACGGACCACAAGATCCGCAGCGAAATCTATGAATTGGAACGACGTATCGCCGAGCTGGAGGTGGACGCGATCCAGGCTCCGAGCTGGGACGCGATCGCCGAGCGGGATCGCGTGCGCCGGGAGCGCGGGGCCGCCTGCGACGTGGCGACGATGACGATCGCGGACCTGCTCAAGTGGTACGGGCGGGCGCTGATGCACGTCATGGAGAAGCAGTGCGTGATCCTGTACGACCCGCGGAGGGACGCGGGGAGGTACGAGTTGTGCGATCACGCGAGGCCGCTCTACCCCGCGCAGGCGCATGCCGCCCGGGGCATCCTCGCGGTGTTCCGCGAGCGCGGGCATCGCCGTCAGCCCGTTTTCGACGGCGAAGTGGGTGTAGGCAAAACGCCTACATCGCTCGTTGCGCTCCGATCGCACATCGCGTGGATCCGCCGCAACCGGAAGCTGCACCAGGACGGTGGCAAGATCCTCGTCACCTGCCCGCCGCACCTTCTCGATTCGTGGCGGGACGAGGTCAAGGCCGTCTTCCCGGACGCCGACTACCGCGTGATCACGTCGGTGTCGGAGGTCGACGCGGTGGCGGACGCCGATCCGGATCGGTTCCTCGTCGCGGTCCTCTCGCGGTCGAAGTCCAAGCTGTCGCACCGCTACGAGGGCGTCTCCGGGCGCTGCCCGAAGTGCGGCGCCAACGCCGTGATGGACGCCGAGGAGATCGCCCGGAAGCGCGGGCGCTGTGGTGTGCACGAAGTCCTTCCCATGAACGACTATGCGCAGATCGTCCGGAGCCTCGCGCTCCAGCTCCGCGCGTACAGGAAGGCGGAGGCGGGGCGCTATCTGCCTCCGCGCCTTCGGGCCGGGGATGTGGGTCTGCGCCGGGCCGCGTGCAAGATGCCTTCGGTCGCGGAGCCCGCCTACGCGGGAATTCCCTCGCACCTGCTTCACGTCGCGCGCGAGCTGCTCATCCGCGATGCGAAGCACGCCGGGTATGGCGAGTCGCCCGCCCGGAAGGCTCTCGTCTATGCGATTGCGGCGGACGCCTCGCCCGATGTCATCCTCGACGTGGCGAGGAAGCTCAAGCCGGAGAGCCACGACTACCAGCGGTTCGCGGAGTCGATCTTGCTGCTCTTGCCCCCCGGCGGCGCGTTGGGGATGGCGTTCGAGCTGCTGGAGTCGTTCCCGAAGGAATCGGGCTACGGCGGGTCGAGGCCGCAGTCGGCGACCGACTGGTTCAAGCAGCAGTACGGCAAGTTGACCGCGCTGCGTGGTGGCCGTGTCGAAGACGTCCGCGTCGGAGGGTTGCCGATCGGCCGCAACCTGGGCATGGTCGATGGCGTGACGGTTGATCGCGGAGGGCTTGCGATCAACAGCATGGCGATCGGGTCGATCGAGGCCGCCGCGGCGCTCCTCAAGGCGCTCGGCGAGCTGTCCGCGTGGTCGAAGGGGTCGGAGTGTGGGGAGCACCTGTACCAGGCGATCCCGGAGCCGCCGATCTACCCGCTCGCGAAGTACATCAGCCGGCATCACAAGCGGCTGTTCGACGGGCTGATCGTAGACGAATGTCACGAAAGTAACAACGAAGGCACGGCCGCCGAGGTCGCCACGCACCAGCTCACGAACCTCGGCCTCCCGACGATCATGATGACCGGCACGTTGATGTCAGGCTACGCGAAAAGTTTGTTCTCAAACTTTTTCGCCGCAGACCTTGATTTCCGTGACGAGTTCGAGCGCGGCGACGTGTCGTCCTTCGTGGATCGCTACGGCTACCGCAAGCGCTTCGTCTCCGACAAGAAGGACGGCAAGGTCATCGCGTTCGGGTCGTGCTCCGACCGGGTCGAACGCACCGAAAAGGATACTGGCCACGCGCCGGGCGTGCTCCCGTTGTTCATCTTCCAGCATCTTCTTCGGGGCACGGTGACGCTCCAGAAGGAAGACCTGCGGATGAACATCCCCAGGCTTTCGATGGAACGTGTCACGGCGTCCGCCGCGGGGGAGTTGTTCGACGAATACAGTCGGATGCTCAAGGATCTCGTCGACCAGATCAAGGAGGATCGGTTCAAGGGGCCGGATGAGGGGGATCTCGCAAACAAATTGTTCGGTCAGCTCGCGGAAAGCAGCTCGTACCTTGACAGGGCAGTCGAGGACGTCGGGAACGGCCACGGCAAGACGCACTATGAGATCCACTACCCGGAGTCGGTCGGCGGCGCATTGGTGACGCAGGCGAAGCTTTTTTCGAAGGATACGATCCTGCCCAAAGAGTCGCTCATGCTGGACGTCGTCCAGAAGGAAGTGGGCGAGGGTCGCAGGGTGATGGTGTTCGGGTGGCACGTCGAGCTTCTGCCGCGATTGGCGCGACTTCTTTCAGAGAGGTTGGGCGAGAACGTGCCGATCCTCTACGCCGACAAGGTTCCGACGGGCAAGCGGCAGGCGTGGATCGACAAGAACGTCGTCGGGAAGCGCGTTCGCTGTCTCACGGTTAACCCGACATGCGTGAAAACCGGACTCAACAATCTCCGGTACTTCCATACCATCTGGAAACATGAAGACTGCGGCAACAATCCTGAAATCGATCGCCAGTCCATCGGCCGCATCGACCGCATCGGGCAGACGAAGGAGACGCGGGTTTACAGGGCCTTCTACGGGCACACGCTCCAGGAGAAGCTGTACGATCTTCTGCTCAGCAAGATCGCCGTGAGCTTGGCGGTGGATGGGCTTTCGCCCGAGGCCGCGCTCATGGCGGCGGGCGCGGATCCGGGGTCGTTCCTGACCGGGCTGTCGATCGGCAAGGAGCTGTGGAAGCTCATGGAAGAGGGCGGTTTCGAGGAGAGGCCGGTTCTGCGTATGGTTCGTGGAGGTCATTCGAAAAGATAGCTTGCATTCATGGATCGCTACTGATAGCATATCCTTATGAAAGCAGGTTCCGTCTACCTGATCACGAACACCGTCAACGGCAAGGAATACGTCGGCTGCACGACCGGGACAGTCGTTGCCCGCTTCAAGCGGCACGTGCGAGACGCCAATCGCGATAGTCAGATTCTAATCCACAGGGCTATTAGGAAATATGGGAAGGAGGCGTTTTCCGTAACCGTTCTGGAGGAAGTCGACGGATCGCAAGAAGATCTAAAACAGGCGGAAATACGGCAAATCGTATTACATCGGTGCATCGTGCCGCAAGGGTACAATCTTACGGGCGGTGGAGATGGCTGGGCTTTCGCTTCACCTGAGCTAAAGCAGCGAATGAAGGAAATCGCCCGCTTGGCCCAACAGAGTCCTGAGTATCGCGTTGCTTTTCTGCAAGGAATCGCAAAGAGGTCGGCGGATCCTGTGTGGAAAGCAAATCACTTGGCGACGATGGCGACCGATGCCTGGAAGGAGGCTCAACAGGCAGGAGTCAGTAGACGTTCGACAGATCCGCAGTGGCAGAAGAATCATGACGATGCCATGCGGCGGCTGTGGGCGGATTCTGAGTGGCGCGAGGTCCACGCGGAGGCGATGCGGAAACTGACGTCCGACCCTGCGTGGTTGGAACTGAATCGCAAGACGCTGGAAGCCACGATGCAGACAGAGTCGTGGAAGAAGGCGCAGCGCGAAGGTTCTCGACGTCTGACACAAACGCCGGAATGGCGTGCAAACAATCTTAAAGGTGCAAGGAAGCGCGCGCAAGACCCAACGTGGTTGAAGAACAACGAGCCGATCATGCAGCGCGCGCGTGATGCCGCTGCGGCGAAAGTTGCTGAGGCCGACGCGTTGTTGTCCCCAGCCGAACTGGCAATGAAGCTGCAACGTCGCGAACACGTTCAGCGATGGTTGAGCAGGAGCGAGCAGATAAAGCTGGAGCGCAGTCGTGGTTACGTCTTTACGTGTCGCGGCTGTGATGCACAATTCTGCTTCTTGGTCCAGTGGAGGGGTCGACGTCCGTTATTTTGCACGGATCGTTGCGGACAGCATTACTACTACCTCAAGAACTACGTGCCTCGAAAGGGCGGGGGAAGAATGAACGATTGGAGCGCGATCCTCCCTTCGAAATACCGCGTGGAGAAGTGCGAGAACTGGCTCTACCGCAAGACGCCGACCGCGGAGGTCGAGAAGATCCGGCTCAAGATCGCGCAGGGCAAGGTGTGGTGCTACTGGTTCGGCGACTTCGTCCCGATCAAGGATTGGGGCGGCGAGTGGAAGAAGGACGCCTAGATGCCCTACAAGAAGATCAGCGCCGACAACTCCTCGCCGGACGTGGTCGCGCATGTCGATCGCCTCCGCGAAGCCGGGATCCTGTCCTGCGACGCGCTCAGCCACAACGACGAGTCCGGGTGCGAGAACCCGAGCTGCTGGAAGTACAAGTTTCGCGATCGCAAGGGTTCGTTCGAAGAGTTGGATTGGCTCATGCAGAAAGCTGCCGAGGAGCCGGACGACACCGAGGAGTGAGGCCACATGAACAACGAAGTCCGCGCTTCCGTGAAGATCACCAAGCGGGACGGCGTGATCTGCATGGAGACGAGTGATCCTCGCCCCGACAGGCCGGTTTCCGCCACCTACAAGATCGGGACGAACAAAGGCCGCCCGCGCATCTGGATCGACGGCAAGCGCCTGGCGGACGCCGGGTTCACGGGAGGAACGTATTACACGTGTATCCCCACTTTCGGAAAAATCACGTGTCAGAAGTATTTCAGTGCTTCCCTAGAAGACGCCGTTGTGTGGGAGACCATGCAAGCTGTCGTCGAGGTTGATGGCGGTCGTGTCCGCAAGGTCACGGGCCGTCCGGACGGCAAGCCGATCATCGATCTCCTCGGTGCCGACGTCGAGGCCGCGTTCCCGGGCGGCAAGCGGGTCAAGGCGACGTTCTTCCCGGGCAAGCTCGTGATCGAGCGGGAGGAGTAGATGCACACGCACAGCTTCATGAAGGATGGGCAGGACGTCACCGTGAACGTCAATTCGGACTTCAGCGGCGACGCCATCATCGACTACGGGCCGAAGAAGGCGCGGAAGACCGTCACGATCCCGGCGTTCTTCTTGCCGCTCATCTGTCGCAACGCGGTGATCGCCGAGGCGGTCTCCGCGCTCGAAGACCTGTACGCGAGCGAGGAGTAGATGGGAAAGCCGGATCTCGCAGTCATGATCGCAGGCTCAGCCCATGCGCCGTGCGGCTGCATGCTCCGCTGCGGCGAATCGGTGAACGGTGCCGTGTTCACCTACTGCGACTTCCATCGGAAGTCGTCGGTCTGGGTCGTCGAGCACCGGCAGGTCTGGCTCGATAGCCTGTCCGACGACGGGCACTATGAGGAGAACGTGTCCTCGTCCGGTACACGCCGGTCGGGGACAAGCGGAGCGCGACGGAAGTCGATGAACGCGGACAGCCGAAGTTCCTTTGGCGCCAGGACGTTTCCTGGGAGACGTATTGCACCGCGTGCAAGATGGAGTCGCGGGCGGAGGGCTACGCGCGGCGAGCCTCGATCTTGCGGGTGAAAGCGCGTGAGCTTCGTGATCGGCGTGCGGTGCGGAAGGCTGCGAGGAAGACGAAATGAAGATCAAGGACATCAAGGTCGGCCTCTGGTACGAGACGAACGCGGGCATCGGCGAGTGCGTCCGATCCGGCGGCACGTTCCCGCCGTCGGTGCAGGTCAACATCACGCACCCGTGGCCGCGTGGCACGGTGAACGTCGCGCCCAAGGACGTGATCCGGGAGGCGAAGAAGCCGTGAGGATGAAGGACGGGATGAAGAAGGCGGATCAGGCGAAGATCTACAAGCACGTCTTCGCCTATCTCGCGGAGCAGGGCGCGATCGGCGACGGCCCCGGCGTCCAGCTTCTCGCGACCCGGGGCGGATCGCTTCGCGTGACGATGCACGATCCGGAGTCGTGGAACTACGCGCACGTATTCTGCGTGTTCTCGGATCCGGCGCTGGCCGCGATGGCAAGGGCGGGGAGTACGAATCCGCTCAACCGATACTCCGGCAAGTGGAACTTCCTCTTCGACAACAAGTGGACGCCGGAGGAAGCGTTCGCGCACTTCCAGCGCGCACTTGAACCGCTGCTTTTCACGAATGCAGCCAAGATCAAGGGCGTGGTCGTCGGCGTCACCCGGATCGCGGACAAGCGCGCGATCGAGATCGCGTTCGACGGCGATCCCGAGTTCGAGCAGGGCGAGACCGTCGAGGTTCTGGGAGGCAAGGCTTGAACGTCATCCCTCTCAACGTTCCCCAGCGCCCAAGGCCGGCGGCGCCCGTCCGCAAGGGGATGATCTTCCTCGGCAGCCACGCGGGCTTGCCGATCCGGATCCAGGCCGCGGGCGCGGCGACGATCGCGGCGGTCGAATCCGGCTTCCGGCTCTCGATCTCCGTTGGGACGTATTCCACGCTCCGATCCCGCCCTCAAGAGGTGCCGATCCGGGAGTGGCTGGCGATGAAGGAAGCCGCGCCTCGGGAGACGGTCGCCGAGGCGATCGCCGACGTGGAGTGGCTGGCGGATCCGTCGCTTGCGACCGAGGGCATCTTCGGGGCCGAGCACGCAGATGTGGCGTTCCCTTCGTTGGAGGGCGCGATCGCCTGGGTGAAGGAGCATTGCCTCCGCGCCCCGGTCCCCCGGATCTCCCGGGACGAGCTGGACGCGTGGAAGATCGAAACCGTGGCGGTGCCCGATCCGAAGGATCCGGACAAGTGCGTGCCGATGCGCTTCTACGACGCCGTCATCAAGCGGTTCGGGCCGATCTACGGAGACAGGATCCGGACGGCGGATCTGGTGCGAGTGGAGGGGCTTTCGGAGGGGGATGCGGAGAAGATCGAGGCGGGGGTGCGGAAGATCCTGCCGCGGAGGAAGCCGTGAGGATCCAGAGCAAGTTCAAGGACTACTACGACCACGTCGCCAGCTGCTATGGCCAGGATCCGGACGTAGTCTACGAGCGGAAGTCCGGCATCGGTTGCGAGATCCCATGGAATGCGATGGCCGGGAAGCGGGAGGCGGGTAGCACGATCCTCCGCGACACCTTCGAGAACTACGCTTGGGGCGGGGAACGTGGACGCGGCACGCGGCGCATCCACGTCGGGTCGTTCTTCGAGATGGAGTTCCTCGTCGCAGGCCCGCACTGCTTCGCGATCGCGCGGCACAAGTCGGGCAAAGCCGTGCTGCTCGGTCCCGGTCATGATCGGTTCCTGGAGCGCGAACAGTTCGGCCCGCGGATGGACGAGCCGCGGCGGCCTGCGCTTCCGACGCCGGAGCAGATCGTGAATCTGATTCACGTCGTGAAGGCGCCCGTGTTCCTTGTCCGGGGATGGTGCGACAGTCGGGATCAGATCCGGGTCTTCGATGACGTCCCGATCCTCGCCGATCTCGGCATCCCGGCGGTCGTCCCGCCCGAGCAGATGTGGCAGGACATCTACTCGACCATCATCAACGTGCTGCGCAGAAACCCGGACAAGGCCCCGCCGGTCGAGGTGGACAACCAGCACAAGATCTGGGCGGCAGGGATGGATCCGAAGACGTCGTTCCGGCATCCGGTCAATCCGAAGCCGAAGAGGAAGCCATGAAGGTTGAGGTTATCTACTGCGGCAGGCTCGTGTGGCGGACCGAGGCGGGCGATCGCGAGCAGGCGAGGATGCGCGCGCAAGGCGGCGGGCATCTCGTCCATCGCGTGACCGAGAGGGACGACGTGATCCGCGTGCATTCGCGGGCGTATCCTCCGACAAGGAGTTCGGCCGCATCTTCGACAAGAACAAGCACCGGGGGATCTACAACGGGTGCGCGGCGGCATGGGTCGCCGAGGAGTACGGGTCCGACTACGCGGGGCACATCGCGGGCGTCGGACACTTCAGGAAAACAGGCGGGGACGCACCGGGATCAGGTGATGCAGCTCGGCAACGCGATCTGCCCGCCGATGGCGTACGAAGTGATCAAGCAGGCGGTGTGCTGATGCTGAAGCGCGAGGAGATCCTGAAGGTTGTCGAGGAGGAAGCGACGAGGCGAGGCCGCGAAGGATCGCAGTCCAGGGCGGCCGATCGGCTCGGCGTGTCGAAGCAGCGCGTCTCGCAGGTCGTGCGCTTCGTTCCGAAGGTTCGCGTGAAGAAGCCGATCGACCCGACCAAGTGCACGATCTGCCGCAAGGAGGATCCGCCGCCCGGATACAAGACCTGCGCGACGTGCAGGGAGAAGTTGAGCGCGAGCTACAAGGATCTGGCCGCGTTCGCGAAGGACAAATCCCTCACCATTCGCGAGGCGAAGAAGATCTTCGTGCAGCCGGTGAAGATGCGGCTTGCGAACGGCCCGAAGCGCAAGAACAAGACCAGGCTCCAGGAGCGCGGGCTCTATAGCCTCGGCCAGCAGAAGCTCCAGGACGCGCTGAAGGACGTGAACAAGGAAGATCTCGCGCGGGATCTGGGCTACCGGTCGAGAGACATGGTCCGCTGGTGGTGCGACGGGTCGATCCCGTGCCCGACGCTGCGCGTCGCGGTCGAGTTCGAGAAGCGGTTCGGGTGAAGTGCACGGATTGGTTCGAGCCTCCGGCCAAAGAATAAGACGAGATCATGACCCGATCGAAGATCACATCCGAATACAAGGGACTTCCGCGCGCCCACAACCCGTTCGCGCCCAAGGGACACGGGCGGCATGGCCGGTGGCAATTCCTGACGTTCGGCACCTCCGCGATGATGCACGTCGTCCCATGCAAGCTCGTCGAGGCGATCATCGCCGACATGGAGTCCCGCGGCGCGGCTCTCACCAGCCGGAAGAACGTCGAGAGCTTCTACATGGATTCGGGCGGGATGATGTTCGCCGGCAGGCCGGTCACGTCCGTGCGTTTCAACGGGATCAAGTTCGAGATGCCCGCCGAGGACGTCCGGCATTTCCTTGCGCAGATCGCGTCCTTGCCGGAACGGAAGACCGCGGACGGCATGCCGTACTGGAAGGCGAAGGGGTTCTTCCAGCGGGCGTTGGTTCTCGGACCGGGAGACAAGACGTCGATCCTGCGCGCGCTCCGGGAGAAGCTGCAAGCCGCGGAAGCGGAGGCCGCGGCCTTCTATCACGGGCGGAAGCCGATCAACCAAGCGCTCGCGGACGCGAACAACGCCTTCCGGGCGCCGGAGGATCGCGTCCGGGCGGAGGACGTCGGTGACGATCCGCATGCGCGTTTCCGATCGCGCGGAGCGAAGGCTTGACAAGACGTTCTGGTTCGTATACATCTGCACATCCATGAAGACGCCCAAGCGCGGGAGCATCAAGCGGGCGAGCATGCAGCTTCCCGCCGACTTGGTCCAGTGGCTCAAGATGGAGGCCGCGCGGCAGGGCGTGCCGATGTACGCGTTGGTCGAGCGGAAGTTCAAGCGAGAGCGCGAAAAAGCGTGGTTCGCGCAGTCCGTCAAGGCGATCGACCCGTGCGACAAGAAGGCCGTGGCCGCCTGGAACAAGGCGGCTGGCATTTCAAGGAGAAAACCGTGAATGACCGCGAAGACAAGTTTTTGAACCCGCCGAACGTGAAGGCCGGCAACGCCTCCGCCTACGGCCCCGGGACCATCGGCTGCAAGGCGACCGGATCCGACGTCATGGTGTCCTTCGGCAGCCTCGTCCCGTACGGCGACGACAACCGGCCGCACGGCGCCTTGCGCGAGGTTCGTGTCGACGGGGACAAGCCGAAGTGAAGCTCTACGTCGGCAACGTGTCGTTCTCCGTGACGGAGGCCGATCTCCGGGCGCACTTTTCGCCCTTCGCTCTCGCCTCGGTCTCGATCCCGGTCCACCCGGACACCGGGAGGCCGCGCGGCTTCGCCTTCGTCGAGATCGCGGATGAAGAGGCGGCGGAGGGCGTGGTCGAGAAGTTCCACGGGACGGAGCTGGGCGGACGGACGATCACGGTCGCGGAGGCGATGAAGAAGCCGAGGAAGAAGAGGAAGGGACACCGGGGCGGGAAACGGAAGCGGCAGGAACGGCAAGATCGGGAGTAGGCGACATGGATCTCTCCGCACGCATGACCCGCGACTTGCTCGACGAATTCGTTTCCTTCGTCAAGGGCATCAGCGACGACATCGGCTTCAAGGTGTCGTCCCGCGGATGGGGCTACATCCTCGAACAGCGCGGACTGATCAACAAGAGCCAGTTCGACAAGGTCGAGGGCGTGATCAACCGCTGCCGCCGCGAGGGGCTCCTGCCGGTGGATTTCGTGGCGGAGGAAGCTGCACGAGCCTTCTCCAACGTCGAGGAACCGACCACTGGCACGCACGCGAGGCACGTCCGTTCTTGGGTCGAGGCGTCTCTGGAGAGCCACAAGTATTTCACACCCGACTGGTGGGAGGACGAAGAAGTCTACATTCAGATGGTGGTCGAGAAGATCGACCTTGTGACGCTCTTCGAGCCCATCTGCGCCGACTTCCACATCCCGATCGCCAACGCGAAAGGCTGGAGTTCCATCCTCCAGCGGGCCGAGTATTGCCGTCGCTTCGCGGAAGCGGAAGCACGTGGGCTGCGCTGCGTCCTGCTCTATTGCGGAGATCACGACCCGGACGGATTGCGGATTAGCCAGACTCTCCGAAAGAATCTGGAACAGATAGCACAGATCTGCTGGGAGGACGGGATCGCCGGTTACGACCCGGAGAACCTGGAGATCGTCCGCTTCGGCTTGGAGTACGACTTCATCGTCGCCAACGATCTGACGTGGATCGACAACCTCATCACCGGGTCCGGCAAGAATCTCGGCTCCTCGGCGCATCCGAACCACAGTCTTCCCTATGTCCAGACCTACTTGAAGAAGGTGGGTCGTCGCAAGTGCGAGGCGAACAGCATCGTCGTCATTCCTGAAATGGGGCGGCAACTGTGCAGAGAAACAGTCCTGTCCCACCTTGGTGAAGACACCGAGGATCGGTTCGCACGCAAGACGGAACGTGCCCGGGAACGCATCGATGCAGCGATGGAGGAAAGCGGCGCCGGGAAGCACATCCGCAAGGCGATCCAGTTGTTACAGAAGCACGATAAGTAGCTGAGGAGAACCATGAGCTACAACATCGACACCGTGAAGGCCACGCTCGTCAACGCCCGCATCGCGGAGATGTTGGATGACGCCAGGGCGCTCGTGAACGCCGGCAAGGGCGACGAGGAGATGGCGCTCACCGACTTCCAGTGGCAGGGCGAGTGGTCGGGCAACTCGATGGACTTCTTCAAGCGCGAGGTCGCCCCGAAGATCAAGGGCTCCGTCGAGGCGATCTTCACCTGGGAGGGCGGCGATTCCGTCTCCGGGATGCTGATCGAGGACGGCGTCGTGACCGAGTGTGAAGTGGAGATGAAGATCGTCAGGCCGAAGTAGAAAAGAGATCAAAATGGGCAGCTTTTCCATGACATGCAGCGCCTCCGGCCTCGGCATTTCCGCCGGGACCAAGGTTCGCGCCTTCCTCCTGACCGAGTCGCCGTACTCCGATCGCGGTGCGGATGGCTGGTCCGTGCGGACGCCGCCACTCCGCGCCGAGTACAACGACTACGGGTCGATCGAAAACGTCCACCCGGACGACCTGCCGATTGCAGACCTGTGGCTCCGAGGGCTTCGGGAAGATCTCGTCGAAGTCGGGACCGGGGACAACCAGTGCCACGACGTCCCGGCCCGCAAGGACATGACGTTCGCGCAGTTCCTCGATGCGCTTCAGGAAGGACGCGTCCGTGTCCGCCAGGACGTCGAGCATTTCTGGCGCCGTCCGATGGACTTTTCGCACTTGCGATCCGCCGAAGATCAGGAGCGCGATCGGCTCACGGCTCTCAAAGCGGAATTGAACGACAAGGTGACGGGATCCGGCTTGTTCTGCGGCAAGTACGTACTCGACGAGCCCGCGTCCGGTTCGAGCGGATCATCAATGTCCGCGAGGGGGACAAGCCGTACGTTCCCGCCATCGTCACGGCCGCCGAGGTGGCCCAGCTTGAAAAAGCCAAATGCGCAGTGGAGTCCGCCGGCTTCGTCGGCGTCATCTGCGCATCGACGGACTGCACGCAAGGCTCAACTGAGCTGATCGTGCTGGCGCCTCCCAAGTACGATCTCTTCCATGCCGGCCCCGGTTGGTACGTCAGCAAGAAGGGAACGGAGGGCGCACCGCTCCAGGTCGCGATGGCGATCGTCCGCGAGGACGTCTGGCAGGCGATGGCGAACTTTCCGCAGTCCGAATCTGTCTCTGTAGACTGCCTAGTTTGCGGCCAGCAGTCATGGCAGCACTTGAAAGGCCGGAAGTGCCCTGGCAAGTCTATCAACGGCAAGCTCTTCAAGAAGCACCCGAAGGGCA
Source organism: uncultured Acidiferrobacteraceae bacterium (assembly GCA_964496605.1). Lineage (GTDB taxonomy): Bacteria > Pseudomonadota > Gammaproteobacteria > Acidiferrobacterales > CAZCAK01 > CAZCAK01. The sequence continues at coordinate 12,451 of CAZCAK010000002.1, forward strand.
GCACGTACAAGCACGGTTCCGTCTTCCCGAAGGGCGTTCCGCACAAGATTGTCCCCGGCAGCTACGGCGAAGTCGTCTGGTATGGGCTCGACGCCTACAAGCACGTCACAAACAAGACGTGGGCGCAGATCGTCGAGCACTTCCGCGAGAAGACGCCGCGGGAGCAGGCGGCACTGAACAAGAGGGCGAGGGCCGAGCGCAGGGCGGCAGGCGACGTCCAATTCGACACCAAGATGGACGCCCTCGACAAGAAGTGGAAAGCGGACCGGAAGAAAGAGCAAGAACGGATCGCGAAACTCCCGGTCGCGGAGCGTAGGAAGCTCAGGGCCGAGCAGAAGGTCGCGCGGGAGAAGTACGCTGCGGAAAGGAAAGCCGAAAGGGACAACCCGGTCTTCGGCGACTTCCTGATCGGCGACTTGGAAGTGAAGGATTGCCAACAGCCGGGCGCATGGATCTTCCGCGACCACGTCGCGGGCGTCGTCTCCGTGTCGAACCACTTGTCCATGTTGCTGGCGGACCGGAAGGTCGCTCCGGCTGGACTTCTCGACGCCATTGCGGAGTTGTCCGCGGTGACGCGATCGCTTCATCAAGCGCGAAAAAGATGGGAGCCCTCAACCAGCATCGGGGCGCAGTATCCTGAATGGGATATGCACTTGCGGCATGGCCGGATGCTTGTTCGGATTGCGCAGGCGGAGATCGATAGGCAGAACGAATCGAAGTACCGCGACGCGGAGGAGCCGTTATTGACGTCCGCGCCAATGTCCCTCAACGAGATCAAGTAGTTCAACAACAAGGAGAACAGAACCATGAGCCAGTCCCAGTCGAAGTCGAAGTCGAAGTCCCCCAAGTCGAAGTCGAGGCCGCGCCCTCCCGCCGAGGAGGAGATCCGCAAAGCCAAGGCCGCGCGCCAGGCCAAGAACATCGGCGATCTCCGCGACGGATACGCCGCCGCCAAGCTCGCCTTCGAGACGGAAGCGCCCACGATCGAGATGGCGATCGGCTGCGCGCAGCTCGCCTCCGCCGAGGTGGAGGACATCCCCTCGGTCATGAAGCGCGCGCGCAAGATCGCCGCCAAGTACGGCCTGCCGGAGACGAGCGACGCCTTCGAGTGCGTGGACCTCGTCCTGCGGCTGGATGACGAAGGCGAGGACGCCGAGCAGATCGCGCGCGAGGCGTTCGACACCACCAACCCGACGGCGGAGATGATCTTCGGCGTCGCGGAGATGCTGGACGCGGACGTGCCCGCGGACATCGTCCCGGCCGTCGTCAGCAAGGCGATCAAGATCCGCGACAAGCTCGGCGGTGCGGGCGTCGAGGACGTCTTCGCCGTCGCCGAAGTCCTCGCCTCGGAGGACGACGAAGACGCCGAGTCGCACCTCCAGGAGGCGCACGCCGAGGCGGTCTCGATCCTCGGCAGCAAGGCCACCGCGGAGGACGCGGTCTCGGTCTACTGGCAGATCTACGGCGAGCCCGAAGAGGACTTCGAGTAGCCAACAAGGGCGAGAAGCTCGCCGACTTCATCTCGAAGTCAGCGCGCAGAGCCAGGCGCGCTCGGCACGGGCGGCCCAGCAAGGCGCTCACGTTTTAACGATTCCAGAAAGGAGAAACAGGACCATGAAGACGAACATCACTGAAGCGCAGCGCGAGGCCCTCGCCTCGACGGGACACGAGATCAATCGCATCTTCTGCGAGGCCAGCGGCGACCGCTCGCAGGTTCCGTGGTCATCCGCACAGGCGGCCGATCGCGAGGCCACGTTCGCGGGCGTGGATCGCTTCCTCGCGGGCGTCACGCCGAAGGACGAGCACGAGGGATGGGCGAAGAACAAGCGCGCGGGCGGCTGGGTGCATGGCGCCGTGAAGGACGCGACCGCCAAGACGCACCCGGACCTCGTGCCCTACGAGGAACTGAATCCGGTCGCGCGGGCAAAGGACGCGCTCCGCATCGCGGCGATGATGGCCGCCGCGCTCGGGATCGAGTAGCAGCCCTCATGCGCGCGGACGCCTACTTCGCCATCGGCAAGACGCACCTCGTCTGCCAGGACTACGCGCGCGTGACGGCGCCGTCGGAGCCGGTCCTCGCGGCCGTCTCCGACGGCTGCTCCGGTTCCGTGGGCGCCGGGATCTACGGCCTGTCCCGGGATCGGGCCAAGCGCACCTGCGCGTGCCCGGCCCGCGGCTGCCGCCTCACCTGGGATCAGAGTTCGGATACGGTGCCCTCGCACTACCGGGACGGGGACGCGACCAACGGGCCGTGCGAAGGGGCCGGGCAGCCTTGCCAATGAAGTCGTCACCTCTCGCCTCGGCCCTGGGCGAGACCAAGCAGGACGCTCTCATGCGAGCGCTCGAACGCGAGGCCGGCAACATCACCCGGGCGGCCAAGGCGCTCGGGATCGCCCGCCAGCATGCCACCCGCCTCGTGAAGCTCTACCAGATCGGGGAGTTCGCGGCCCAGCTTCGCGAGGCGGCCGGGTCAAGGCGCGTCACCGACGGGCCGGACAAGGGGAAGGTGAAGGGCCATCCGGTCGTCAAACCGAAGAAAGAGCCTTCTATATGACTCTTTTTTGAGTCATATAGAAGGCACGCATGTTCGTATATAATAAACATTGCCAACCTGGGCGATGCATGATAGCGTGCTTTCATGGCGTCCAAGAAAGCTGAAAACGGTCTCGTTCGCGTCAAGAACGTGCTCGCCGTTCGCTCACAAGAGCGGCTTGAAGCAGCTCTTGCCGAACTCTGGGGCCGGTTAGAGTCGGAGCATTCCCGGCGAGGTTACAAAGATGATTGGCGGCGGTATTGCGAATGGCTAGCTGTCCAAGGCGTTGACCCGCGTGACGCGCGCGTCGGCGACATTCAGCGGTACATGAACGATCTCCGCACGGCGGAAAAGGCGAAGGCGACTCGCGCGCGTGCGCTCTCCGTCCTCCGTGAGGTCTACCGCGCGTTGGTGGTCGGCGAGGTCTGCGCGATCAACCCTGCGCGCGAGGTGAAGATCCCGCGCGTTGACACGGAGCCGCAGACGCCCTGGCTTAACGAGGACGGATTGCGGCAGTTCCTCCTCGCGTCTCGGGAGGAGACGTCTTGGACGGGGCAACGGGATCGTGCTCTTGTCCTATGTCTTGCGTTCCTTGGCGCCCGAAGGGAAGAGATCGCACGCCTCCAGGTGGCGGATTTCGTGGATGACGCTGTGAAGCTCACGGTCAAGCGCGGGAAGAGGACTGCGGTCGGCGTCCCCCCTTACTTGGCGACACAGCTTGCAGCTTGGAGGGCGTTCGCGGGGATTAATGAAGGCGCGCTGTTCCCGCGTTCTTCTACTGATCGACGTCCAGTGAGTGGGAAGATCATCTACGACGCGGTCAAAGGCGTGGCCCGCTTGGCGAAGCTCGACGACGTGACGCCGCATGCACTCCGTAGGACGTTCATCACCATCCTGAACGACCGGGGCGTAGACATTAAAGATTTGCAATTCGCGGTTGCGCATCAATCGGTGACGACGACCGAGCGCTACAGGAAGGCGTCCAAAGCGGCCAAGGCCGCGCTTGGAGAAAAGCTCAGGGACCTTGATATCGCGGACAACTCTATCGAAGGTCAAGCCATCAACCGATTTCGCAAACTGTTCACGCGAATCAAGACCCACGACTGGGACGAGGAGATGGTCGATTTTGTCACTTGTTCTTCCGGCCATTGGGGCGGACCTCGCGGCTATCGAGACGATACGCAACTGTTCGTCGACATGCTGCGTGAGGGCGCGATCACGGTTTGCGTCGAGAATGTGCGACGGGAACCCCGCCCATTACAGGACGACGCTCCCTATTCCGAGGCGTTCAATGGGGGCGCTTCAGATGGGCACGGCGAAATGAAATGGTGGGCGTTCTCATGGCTTCGCCGTCGCGGTGAGGAACGACCCATCTACGAGTACCCTCTCGGTTACGGAAAGTGCGACGTGTGGGCACCGTCGTTGCAGATCGCCGTGGAATGCGGAGACACGACGGCGATTCGTGTGGCCGACGGGCTGGCGCTCGGCTACCGGGAGATGGTCGTCTTCATGTTCTCGACGGTTGTCGTCCAAGAGACTGGCGCTCCTGCTATCATCTTTCGATCAGACGATCGTAAGCTGCTTGACTTCGCAAACCGAGGCGCGTTCTCAGAGCATTTGAAAGAACAAATTCAAAATCGCGTGAACGCCACGGTGCTTGTAGAAAAATCAGCACGCCAATACGATCGGGGATCGCGCGGAATGAGCGTTGCCGAGGCAGTGGCGCAAGCACGTGCAAGGAAGGCCGCGAAGGAAAAGCCATGATGAAGAACCGTCTTGACGATCGCACCCGCCTGTTCCTTGGAGGCGGCTACCTGCGCTACCAGAAGCCGGAAGTCGCCCGCGAGGCGATCGAATGCGCCCACGCGATCCGCGACGGCAAGTTCGACGCAAGGCGCATCCGCAAGGCGCTCTGGGCTCTCGACTTGTCCATGGAGCCGACCGCGTTCCTGGAGCGGACCGCGATCTTCAAGGCGATGCGTGGACAAGCGTTCATCCTCGACCATGAGCGAGGGTTGATCGAGATCGAGATCGAGACAAGGCGGACGCCATACGACGGCATCGTCTCCAATCCGGAGAGGATTGGAGGATTTGACGCCTACGTGAGGGCCTACGTGAGGAAGGTCGGGATCAAGATCTCACCTGAAGCGGTGAAATCATTGCGGCGAGCCGCGAAGACGCACTCATTTGATCCTTCGATGCTCATCGGAAAAGTCCTACCTGAGCAGACCGTGTTCGCCGCCTTGGCCGGGGACTGGATCGGCACCAAGCGCATCTCCATGCCGGTCGGATCGGGCAAGACAGACATCAGCATCCTCGCGCCGCTCTACGTCAAGGATTGCAAGGTCGCGATCCGGTTCGTCGAGCCGTCGGAGCTGGAGACTTACGCGCAGCACTACGGGAAGCTGAAGGACGCGGGCGAGAACCTGCCTTCCTGCATCTTGCGAGGCAAAGGATTCATCGTCTCCGGCGCCCCAGTCCTGCACGTGTTCTCGAAGATGACCCTCAGCAAGCCAGAGAACGCGGATCTTCTGAACCGAATCAACCCGGATCTGATCATCATCGACGAACGCGCGTTCCCGCTTGCTGCGGCGAGACGAAATCGGATCGAGAGTTACACGGACGATCACGGCCTGTGCCCCCGCATCGTGGCGTGGACGTAAGTGCGCGATCCGAACGCGAAGACGGACGCGCTCACCCGCGTGCAGCGGGAGACGTTCTTCTTCATCCGATTCTACGTGATCGCCCGCGGGCACCCGCCCACGATCCGGCAGATGGCCACCCAGTTCAAGAAGGGGTACATCCAGGTGAGCCCCAACGCCGCCCGCGGGATCAAGATTTTGAAGACGCCGACGGATCCGGCCGAAGTCTCGGTCGTGCGATGATACTTTTTCGAACCTCGCCCTAGTCGAACGAGGCGTACAATGCCCGCCATGCCCGCCCTCCAAGAAGACGAGGACTTCGCCTCCGACGCCAACCCGCTCGCGAGCTACCTGCGCGACCTGCGGGACATCCCGCTCCTGACTCCCGACGAGGAACAGGATCGCGGCCGGAAAATCCGCAAGCTGGAGACCGTCGCGTGGACGGCCGCCCTCGCGGACAAGTCCCTGCGCAAGCGCGTGCTGGAGATCGCCGTCGAGGCGCTGCATCTGGATCCGGACGATCGGTTCCGCACGTCCCAGGCTCCGGCCCTGCTGCGCGAGGCCGATCGGGACAAGATCGCCATGCGGGCCGTGATTGCGCGCTTCGACCACCTGTCCGGGACGCCGTTCTACAAGGCGCTTCTGGCCGCGCACGAAGCCGCCGGCCGGGAGATCCAAGCGTTCGCAAGCGCCAACCTCCGCCTCGTGATCTCGATCGCCAAGCGGTACAAGAACCACCACCTGTCGAAGCTGGATCTCATCCAGGAAGGCAACGTCGGGCTCCTGCATGCGATCGATCGGTTCGATCCCGAGTCCGGCTTCCGGTTCACGACCTACGCCTCCTGGTGGATCCGATCGATCATCCACCGGGCGCTCTCGGACAAGTCCCGGCTGGTCCGCGCCCCGGTCCACATCATCGACAAGCGCTTCGCGGTCAAGAAGGCCGAGCGGAACCTCCGCGCCAAGCTCGGCCGGGATCCCACCGACGCGGAGCTGGCGGCCGAAGCGCGCGTGGATCCGCACAAGCTGCACCTCTTGCTCGCGATCCAGGATCACGTCACGTCGATCGACGCGCCCCGGGGCACGGGCGGGGGCGACGAGGATGGATCGCCGCTCGGCGAGTGCCTGCCCGATCTGCGGCCGACCGTCGAGGAGGATCTGTGCCGGGAGGACGATCGGACGGTGGCCCTGCGCCAGGCGATGGCGTCCCTCACCCCGCGGGAGCGCGAGGTGCTGCGCCTGCGCTTCTTCGCGGACGCGGGCGAGGGCATGACGCTCAAGGACGCCGGGGGCCTGATCGAGCGCACGGGGGAGCGGATCGGAACCGTGTGCCGCGAGCGCGTCCGGCAGATCGAGAGCAAGGCTTTGAGGAAGCTCAAGAAGGGGATCGAGATCGCGTTACGGGAGAGAACATGACTCGTCGACCAGTCAAACGTCCTGCACCCACGATCGCGTGCGGTGTTTGCTGGCAGCCCTATCTCGGAGGTCCGTTCGTCGAATTCGAACGGGCGCATGCGCACGCACTTCCCGCCCAACGGCTTCGCGAACTTGGCTTGCTGGAAGAAATGCGAAGAAGGTCCGGTTCCCCTTGACACGCGCACGGTGCCGCACCATGCTGTTTCGTGGAGGCACCGATGACCCGTACGAACTGGCTCCGCGAGATCCTCTCCATCCCGCCGCCCGAACCATCCGTCGATCCCGAAGCTGCGAAGATCGCCCGGATCCTCGACAAGGCCGCGCAGGACGCCCTGGAAGAAGAAACACACCGCAAGACGCAAAAACGGGCGTACAAGTAGAGGATGTATAAGCCGAATGAGAGGTTCCCGAAACGGGTCTCCGTCCCGCTCACGCCCGAGTTGACTGACCGTGTGGAAGATCTATCTGCCCTGCACAGGCTGTCGGAGGCGGACGTGATCCGGCGGATGCTGGAGGCCGTGCCGAAGGGTTGGTCGCCGTTCGAGATCAAGATCAAGCGCAACAAGAAAGTGAAACCATGAAGCGCATCGCCGTCCTCGCACTTCTATTCATCTCCACCGTCGCCCATGCCGGCGATCTCCCCGAGCTGCGCATCGACGCGAACTGGTCAAACCGGGCCGGGCCGTCCGCCGCGATCGAGGCCGCCGAGCAGACCACGCGGTTCCAGTGGCTCTACCTGTACGTCTCGGCCGGCATCCTGCTCCCCCGGATCGGGGGCGGCAATTCCGCCTGGACCGTGCCCGAGGGCGTCTCGCCTTCGCGCCTGGGAGCGGGCGTGGCCTTCGCCTACGACTGGAGCCGACCTCATTTCACGGGCTACCTCCTGGGCGCGATCGATCTCGGGACCGCGGACGTCATCTGGGGCGCCTACGGCGGGGCGCACGGCCGCCTCGACCTCGACTACGCGATCCTCTACGGAGATCTGCGCGGGTTCGCGGCCCCGGGACTGCCCACGACCTACGACTTCGGCCTGCGCATCCACCCCTACGTGAAATTCATCGACGTCTTCCTCGACTGCGACAGCTCCGACGGCGCGGCTGAGGAGCACTTCAAGCCATGCGGCGTCGGCGCGCGGCTGTCCTTCCGGCTGCCCGGAACGCCGATCTCGCTCGCGATCGCCGGCAAGGCCGCGTTCTTCGATCTGCGCGGGCGGATCGGGGATCCGTCGGCGCACTTGGGGCTGACCGTGTACGTGAGCCGCTAACCGACGAGGAGAACCTGCATGCGCAATGCGATCGCCTTTCTGATCCTGCTTCCCGCCTGCGGCGACTTCCAGTTCGAGGGCCGAGCCGAAGCCATCGGCCGCCGCCGAGACTTCATCGCCAGCCGCACCGCGTGCGAGGCCCGTGCGGACGATACATGGAAGACCTGCATGGCGGACTGCCGCGGGCTCGACGAAGAGCTGCGCTGCAAGAACGTCTGCAAGGTGAACGATCGGACGCGGAGGAACCAATGCAGCGGGTTCTGATCGCGACCGGGACGATCTGGCTCCTCATCTGGATCACGGTGATCGCCATCACCCCGCCGCCTCCCGTCAAGTCTCAAACCTTCGCCGAGGCCGTTCGCAAGTACGACGCATGCGTCGGCACGATGGCCGACGTGCACAAGCGCTGCATCGAGCTGTGCCCGGCCTTGCCTGCCGATCGGGTCGCCAAGTGCTCGGCCGACTGCTGCGCGTCGCATGTCAAGGACGTGATGATCATCTGCGGGGAAAACCCGCGGATCGGGAGAACGCCATGAAGACGATCTTGCTTTTCGCCTTGGGCCTGTCTGGCTGCGACGCCTACGTGATCTCCAACTGCGAGCACGCCCGCGCGGTCTGCCGCTCGGACTGCGCCAACAAGGACAAGACGAAGTGGCCGTGCAAGATGGCCTGCGCGACCGCGGCCAACGAGACGTGCAACGACGCGCTCGGGAAGGAGTGACCATGAAGATCGGCTTGTTGATCCTGCTTTTCGCCGGCTGCGACGCCTCGCCCCGCCCTCCGCGCTTCGCCGCCGTCGAGACGCAAGACCCGTGTCTCCCGGCCGCGATGGCATGTGGGCGTCACTGCAACTGGCAGATCGAGTGCATGTGCGAGGCGACGCACCCGGACTGCTTCAAATTCCGACGGTGCACGGCAGGGCCGTTCGGCAGCCACAAGTGCGGAGAAAGCAGCGAGTAACGACCAGAATTTCCTGAAATCGCCGATTTTCCCGCGCGGGAACAAGGCCATTTCAGGAAATAATGCAGGAGTCAGCATGTCCGCCATCCGCCCACAACCAATCAAGATCTGCCGCCGCTGCGGCGACCCGGTCCCGCACATCCACCCGGATTCCGACGATCCGCTCGGAGAAAGCGTCCCCGTCGCGCACTCCGACGCGCTGACGACCCCGACCCCGCACACGCCGATCGCCAAGCTCGGGCCGAAGCAGTCCGTGATCGTGGACTTCGAAGCGCAGCCTGAAGCCGACGATCTGGTTCCTTCAGAGGACGTGGATCTGGCCTTCGATCGGATGTTCCGGCCTTGATGACGTATTATTCGAATGCAAAGGCAGCTCGCCGCCTTGAAGAGCGAGACGACGGACTGCCGTGAACGCCTACCCCGACTCCCCGATCCTCGGCGCCGAAGAAGAGCGCGATCTGGCCCGCGCCTACCGGGACACGTCCAGCCCGCAGGCGTTCAAGTACCTCGTCGAGGCCCACGTGGGCCTCGTGCTGGGGCTCAGCCGCGAGTTCCAGAACTACCCCGGGTCCGGCGCCCGATCGGGCGAGGATCTCCTCCAGGAAGGCTTCGTCGGGCTCTGCGTCGCGATCCGGCGCTTCGATCCGGATCACGCCCGGGGAGCGCGCCTCGCCACCTACGCCACGTGGTGGATCCGCTGCTTCATGTACCACCACGTGGTCTCGACCTACGGCCCGGTCCGGATCGGGACTGCTCGATGGCAGCGCAAGATCTTCTTCAACCTCGGCAAGGCACGGCGGCTGCTCGGAGATGGCACGGACGATCCGAAGGCGATCGCGCGGGTGCTCGGCGTCCTGCCCGCGCACGTCGAGGAGATGCTGCCCAGGTTCGGGGACCGAGATCTGCACCTGGACGCGCCTGCAACCGACGCGCAAGCCAACCGGGGCGCGAAGCAGCGGCCGGACAACCTGCTCGTGGCGACGGACGCCTCACCCGAGGACGCGGCCATCGACCGCCAGGAGGCCCGAAACCGCCACAACCGGATCCGGCGGGGCCTGCGCGTGCTGACGGCCCGGGAACGGGAAGTCATCCGCGCCAGGCACCTACGACAAGAACCGGTCACGCTGGCCCGGCTCGGAGAGAAGCTCGGGGTGTCGCGGGAGCGCGTGCGGCAGATCGAGAAACGGGCGGTGGGGAAGATGCGGATCGCGATGGGCGCACCGTAATGGGCGCCTACATCGAATTCGCGCGCGCCGGATCCGACCATTGGGGACGTATCGACCCGGAGCACGGCGAGAAGATCGGATGCGCGCAGTTCTCCGCGTTCACCGCCACAGGGCAACTGCATTTCTATGGCACGTGCTGGCACGACTGCGTCGTGTACCTGAAGGACGGCGAGGAGTGGATCGGCCCGCGCGATCGCGATGCCGGACCCGAGGAGTGGTATCAGCCCGATTGGAGCCTCTGCGCCGAACGCGCCCGCGCGCTGCTCCGCAAGGCGCAGGAGACGCAGAACGAACATCGACGCGAGTACGATCTCTCGCGGCTGCCCCCGTTCGTCGAGGCGATCGAGCGGTGCGCCCAGCCGGAGAACGCGCCGCTCTGCTACCTGCGAATCTCGCAGTAATTCGCGCCATCCAACTCGACCACTGAATCCCTGCTTGACAAACGTAATACGATCGCAATACTACCTCCATCGATGCCGAAGCAGCCCAAGCAGGTTGTGACCGTACGCCTCCGCCCGGAAGTTGCCGCCTGGGCGATCGCGGGCGGGGATCGCACCCGGCTCGTGGAGTCGCTCCTCGACGCGTACCGGGAGCGGCGGATCGTGATCATGGCCTCGCCCGCGCCGGAGATCGTGAACTGCGGAGATGATCCGGGATGGCCTGTACTGGTGACAAAGGACAACCAATGAGCGACCTCCGCAAGAAGGGCTACGGCGACGACGCGTTCTGGAGGCGACCGAAGATCGCGTCGCAGCTCACGAACTGCGACTTACGCGCGATCAAGCCGACCAATTGGCGTGAGCCGCGACATGGTCAAGCTCCGGGCCGCGCAGAACGCCGTCGACGCGCTCCCGGACGGACCCGGCAAGGAGGCCCTGGTCTTCGCCGTGCTCCAGTGGATG
>CAZCAK010000003.1:0-21130 GCA_964496605.1 uncultured Acidiferrobacteraceae bacterium
CCTACGCGCGTGCTGCCGGTGCCGCGGATGTGGTCGAGTCTGCACAATGTTACGACTCGCTCGACGCAGCGATCGCCGACTGTCGCTTGGTGATTGGGACGAGCGCGCGCGATCGTCGCATCGCTTGGCCGACAATGACGCCGCGCGAGGCCGGCGAGCGACTCTATCGCGATGCCGCGGAGTCGGTGGGGGCGTTAGTATTCGGTCGCGAGCGCACTGGCCTTACGAATGCCGAGCTGGATCGATGTCATGCCTTAGTAACGATTCCTGCGGATCCAGAATTTTCGTCGTTAAATCTCGCCTGCGCGGTGCAGGTTATGGCCTATGAGCTGCGGCTCGCGAGCGTTGGCAATGCTTCATTGGTAGAAGGGGCCGGCCCAGCAGGGGTAATGCAGGGAGAACTACGGCGGTTTTACATTCATCTGGAAGAGGTATTGGTGCAGACGGAGTTTCTCGATCCGGCGAACCCCCGCAAGCTGATGCGGCGCCTGCAACGTGTCTTCAATCGGGCGCAACTCGATCAGAACGAGGTCAATATTCTGCGCGGGATCCTGACTGCGGTGCAGCGTAAACTCAATACTTGACAAAATTAGTCGGGAAAGGCGTAATGCGGCCTCATTTTAGAGACCGCTAATGTTCAATTCGTTGCGCCGATATATCCAAAGTATCTACGAACGCGACCCCGCGGCGCGCAATATTTTGGAAATCGTTACAACCTATCCCGGTATTCACGCGGTCGCTTTGCACCGGGTGGCGCATCGCTTGTGGCGGTGGCGCTTAAAGTGGTTGGCGCGGGTCATTGCCTACTTTAGTCGGTGGTTGACGGGTATCGAAATTCATCCCGGCGCACGCCTCGGTCAGCGGTTTTTTATTGACCACGGCATGGGCGTTGTCATCGGTGAAACTGCTGAGGTGGGCAACGACTGTACGTTCTATCATGGCGTCACCCTAGGGGGCACAGCCTGGCATAAAGAAAAGCGGCACCCGACCTTAGGAAATAATGTCATTGTAGGAGCGGGTGCCAAAATATTGGGGCCGATTATGGTCGGGGATAATGCCCGCGTCGGTTCCAACTCGGTCGTGGTCAAGGACGTCCCCGCGGGCGCTACTATCGTGGGTATTCCGGGCCGGGTGATCAACATTCCAGAAGACGACCAAAGCCGGCGCCGTGCTGCCATGGCGCGCAAGATTGGTTTCGACGCCTACGGGCAGGGTGCGCAAATGCCAGACCCGGTAGCGCGCGCGATCGATTGTATGCTCGACCAAATGCATATCGTGGAAAAAAAGATGGAAGGTTTATGTGAAGGCCTACGTAAGGCTGGGGTTGACGTCGAAGCGCTTAATTTGCCCGATATCAGCGTATGCGCCGTAGATTCACCGGATGCAGCCGGTAATAGTCGCGAAACCTCCTCGGGCAATAGTTGACTAAATCGCTAGGATATAGAATGATAGAACTCTTTCACTGCTTGTACCGCCTATGAAGCTGACTACTCGTGGCCGTTATGCCGTTACTGCGATGCTTGACCTCGCTTTGCATAGTGACGCCGGTGCGGTTGCCTTAGCTGATATCGCCGATCGCCAAGGGATCTCGCTATCGTACTTGGAACAGTTATTCGCACGGCTTCGGCGCAGCGGTTTGATAGACAGCGTACGTGGCCCGGGCGGCGGATATTTGCTGGCGATGAATCCGAATCGCATCTCGGTTGCCGACATTATCGTGGCGATCGATGAAAATATGGACGCGACGCGCTGCGGCGGCGAAGAAAATTGTCACATCGAAGGGCGTTGTTTGACGCATCACCTATGGCAGGAACTTAGCGACAAGATTTATCACTTCCTCAACGAGATGACGCTCGAGGATCTGGCCAAACGACCTGCAGTGCAAGAGGTTGCCTTGCGCCAAGACCGCCGTGCGATTGTCGCGGTACCGTAGTTGGATATTCATAAAATGACGAAACGAAAACCAATTTATCTTGATTACTCTGCGACGACACCAGTCGACCCGCGTGTGGCACAGAAGATGTGCCAGTACCTGACGCTGGAAGGGGAGTTCGGCAATCCGGCGTCGCGCTCGCATGTATTCGGCTGGAAGGCAGAAGAGGCTGTGGAAGAGGCGCGTGCGCACGTAGCAGCCTTGATCGCAGCCGATCCGAAGGAAATTGTGTGGACCTCGGGCGCGACCGAATCGGACAATCTGGCGCTGAAGGGCGTAGCGCATTTTTATTCCGGTAAGGGAAAACATATCGTCACGTGCAAAACTGAGCACAAGGCGGTATTGGACACTTGTCGTCAGCTAGAGCGCGAGGGTTTCGAGGTGACGTATCTCGAACCAGAGCCGAATGGCTTAGTCGACTTAAAGAAATTGGAAGCCGCACTACGTCCCGATACGATTCTTGTGTCGCTTATGCATGTGAACAATGAAATCGGCGTGGTACAAGATCTCGCTGCGATCGGCAAACTCACGCGTGCGCGCGGCATTCTGCTTCATAGCGATGCGGCGCAGAGTGCGGGCAAAGTGCCAGTCGATGTGAATACAATGAACGTCGACCTGTTGTCGCTGTCGGCGCATAAAGTTTATGGACCGAAGGGCATCGGCGCGTTATATGTGCGCCGCAAACCGCGTGTGCGTCTTGAGGCGCAGATGCATGGCGGCGGTCATGAGCGCGGCTTGCGTTCCGGCACTTTGGCGACACATCAAATCGTCGGCATGGGCGAGGCGTTTCGCATCGCAAAAGAAGAGATGGCGCAAGAGGCGGTACGCCTGCAGGCGCTACGCGATCGGATGCTGGAAGGTTTTCGCGATGTCGAAGAAGTTTATGTCAACGGCGATTTGACGCACCGCATTCCCGGTAATCTCAATATTAGTTTCAACTTTGTCGAGGGCGAGTCGTTGATTATGGCCTTGAAGGACTTGGCGGTCTCGTCCGGTTCCGCTTGTACGTCGGCAAGCTTGGAACCTTCATATGTTTTGCGCGCCCTCGGGCGCAACGACGAATTGGCACATAGCTCCATTCGATTCACCTTGGGACGCTTCACGACGCAGGACGATATCGATTACACGGTGAAGGTTGTGCGCGAAAAGATCGGCAAGCTGCGCGAACTATCGCCGTTATGGGAAATGTACAAGGAAGGTGTGGATTTGGCGAAGGTCGAGTGGGTTGCACATTAATTCGGAATTATCTGAGGAGAGTCATTATGGCTTACAGCAACAAAGTGCTAGATCACTACGAGAATCCGCGTAACGTCGGTTCGTTCGATAAGACCGATACCGCGGTTGGTACCGGCATGGTTGGCGCGCCCGCCTGTGGCGACGTCATGAAGTTGCAAATCAAGGTTAATGAGCAGGGCGTGATCGAAGACGCCAAGTTCAAAACCTACGGCTGCGGTTCCGCGATCGCCTCCAGTTCGCTATTGACTGAATGGGTCAAGGGCAAGACCTTGGACGAGGCGGGACAAATCAAGAACACGCAAATCGCCGAAGAGCTGGCATTGCCGCCGGTCAAGATTCACTGCTCCGTGTTGGCGGAAGACGCGATTAAAGCCGCGATCGCCGACTATCAAGCGAAGCAAGGTAAAACTAAAAATACTGCTGCGGCGTAAACGACGACGATGGCGATTACATTGACACAGGCCGCGGCCGAGCGTGTGCGTAAATTTTTGCAGAATCGCGGTAAGGGCGAGGGCCTGCGCTTAGGCGTCAAGAGCACGGGTTGCTCCGGCAAGGCCTATGTCTTGGAGTTTGTTGACGCGGTGCAACCCGAGGACGTCGTATTCGAAAGCGAGGGCGTTAAACTCATTATCGATCCCAAGAGTCTGCTCTATTTGGATGGCACCGAAGTCGATTATGGCCGCGAAGGTTTGAACGAAGGCTTTAAGTTTAATAATCCCAATGTGAAGGGGCAGTGCGGCTGCGGCGAAAGCTTTACCGTCTAACCTGTTAGGCGCGTCATGCCGGCCGATCTCAATAAAAATTATTTCGAGTTGTTCGGTCTCCCCGTGGATTACCGTATCGATGTCGCCGATTTAGGGCGACGTTATCGCGAATTGCAAAAACACGCCCATCCCGACCGCTTTATCGGTGGCTCAGAGGGCGCGCGCCGTCACGCCATGCAAATGACGGTGCAGCTCAACTCTGGCTTTCAGACCTTGAAGGATCCAGTGCGACGCGCCCGCTATCTATTACAGCTCAAGGGTGTCGATACCGCGGAAGAAACCGACACGGTAATGGATCCGGCGTTTTTAATGGAACAGATGGAACTGCGCGAGCGCATGGCCGAGGCGCGCAACGCGCATGATCGCGACGCGATGCGCGAAATCGTCGACGAATTATCGGCGCGCACCCGCGCCGGTGAGCGTGCCTTGGCGGAGCAATTCGTTGACGGCCGCAGTGATCTGGCGCGCGCGCGGGCGCTGGTGCGTGAAATGCAATTCCTGCAAAAGGCTACGCAAGAAATCGAAAGCCTCGAAGAGGAGTGGACCTAAATGGCGCTGCTCCAAATCAGTGAGCCGGGACAATCGCCGGAGCCGCATCGGCGCCGGTTGGCCGCGGGCATCGATCTCGGTACCACCAATTCATTAATCGCAACAGTCCGCAGTGGTTTGGCCGAAACGCTGCCTGACGCTAACGGCGAACATCTCTTGCCTTCAGTCGTGCGCTATCGCGCACCGGGCGAACCCGTCGTCGGCAAAGACGCGATCGCGGCAGCAGTATCGGATCCGCATAACACCATCGCCTCAGTCAAACGCTTAATGGGGCGCGGTATCGCCGACGTTAAGAAACTCGGCGAGCGCCTGCCGTATGAATTTGTTCCCGGCACGAGCGCGATGCCGAAGATTCGTACCGTCGCCGGCGACCGCAGCCCGGTGGAAATCTCTGCGGAAATTCTCCATGTGTTAAAGCGCCGCGCCGAAGCTGCGCTCGGCGGTGAGCTGGTGGGCGTGGTGGTAACAGTACCGGCCTATTTCGATGATGCCCAACGCCAGGCGACTAAGGATGCGGCGCGTCTGGCCGGGCTTAATGTGCTTCGATTATTGAATGAACCTACCGCCGCGGCGGTCGCTTATGGCCTCGATAAGAATGCCGAGGGTCTGTACGCGATTTACGATCTCGGCGGCGGCACCTTCGATATCTCCTTATTGCGTTTGCACAAGGGGGTATTTGAGGTGCTCGCGACCGGCGGCGACTCCGCCTTGGGCGGTGACGATATCGATCATGCGATCGCTCAGTGGATTATGCAACGCGCAGCAATCCCGCTCGATGCCTCTGCCGGCACGCTGCGCGACGTGTTACGCGTCGCACGTGTCGCGAAAGAACGGTTGTCGCAAGAAGAGACGACGACAATCGTGGTCGGCGATTGGCGTACGACATTCAGCCGTGCGGATCTCTATCCTCTAGTCGATCCCTTAATTGACAAGACGCTCGTGCCCTGCCGTCGCGTGTTGCGCGATGCCGATGTCGCCAAGGAAGAGATTCGCGAGGTCGTCTTGGTCGGCGGTTCGACGCGTATGCCGCGGGTACGCGAAAAGGTCGCGCGCTTCTTCGAGCGCGAGCCGCTGGTCGATATCGATCCGGATAAGGTTGTGGCGCTCGGCGCAGCACTCCAAGCCGATGTCTTGGTTGGCAATAAACCCGACGCCGAAATGTTGCTGCTCGATGTCACGCCGCTTTCTCTCGGCATCGAAATCATGGGCGGTCTAGTAGAAAAAATTATTCCACGGAATTCGCCGATTCCGACCGCCAAGGCGCAGGAGTTTACAACGTTCAAAGATGGCCAAACGGCAATGGCAATTCATGTCGTGCAAGGCGAGCGCGAGCTCGTCGCCGATTCACGTTCGCTTGCGCGTTTCGAGCTGCGCGGTATCCCACCCATGACTGCCGGCGCGGCGCGTATTCGAGTTAGCTTCCAAGTCGATGCCGATGGTTTATTGAGCGTCGCCGCTCGCGAAGAAACCAGCGGTGTCAGTAGCAGCGTTGTGGTCAAACCGTCGTACGGTCTGAGCGATGATGAAATCGAGCAAATGCTGCAAGAGTCCCTGCAGTATGCCAAGGACGATGTGGCGGCGCGGAATTTACGCGAACAGCAGGTGGAGGCGGATCGTGTGTTGGAGGCGTTGCGCGCTGCTTTGCGTCAGGACGGAAAAGACTTGCTCGCCGATGACGAACGCGAGGCGATTCGTGCCGGCATTTTAAATTTGGAACAAGCGCGCGGCGGCACGAATGTCGGTGCAATCAAACAGGCGATCGCCACCTTGGACGCCGCGACACGCGCCTTCGCGGCGCGGCGTATGGACCGCAGTATCCGCAGTGCCATGGCCGGACATCGTCTGGAAGAATTCAAATAATGCCGACGATCAAGATATTGCCGCATAAAGATAGCTGCCCCACGGGGGCGACGCTGGAGGCACCGCGCGGACAAAGTATCTGCGACGCTTTATTGGAACACGGTATTAATATTGAGCACGCCTGCGAGAAGTCTTGTGCCTGCACGACCTGCCATGTCATTGTGCGGGAGGGTTTCAATAGTTTGGCGCCGGCCGAGGAAAAAGAAGAGGATATGTTGGACAAGGCCTGGGGCCTGGAACCGCAGTCGCGTCTGAGCTGCCAGGCCCGCATCGCGGATCAAGATCTCGTAGTTGAAATTCCCAAATACACCATCAATATGGTGTCAGAACAAAATCATTAGGAGCTGTCATGGGTTTGAAGTGGACCGATACCAATGAGCTTGCCATCGCATTGGCCGACAAGTATCCCGATACCGATCCGAAATCGATTCGCTTCACCGATCTATATCAATGGATACTCGACCTCGACGATTTCGACGATGAGCCCACCCGCTCCGGTGAGAAGATTCTAGAGGCTATCCAGATGGCCTGGATTGCGGAAACCGAGTAGGTGTGCCTTAAGCCCGAGGCGCGATTGCTGGCGCGGGGCGCCCTGTATAAAATCGCGGCCGCTTTCCCCTTCGACAATGACAATGAACGCTCCGGAGCTTTATGGCTATTGAACGCACCTTTTCTATTATTAAACCCGACGCCGTTGCCCGCAACGTGATCGGCCAGATCTACGCCCGCTTCGAACAAGCCGGTTTGCGGGTGGTGGCGGCGAAAATGAAACATCTATCGCGCCAAGAGGCCGAGGGGTTTTATGCGGTGCACAAAGACCGTCCGTTTTTTAAAGATTTAGTCGCGTTCATGACCTCGGGCCCGGTGATGCTGCAGGTGTTGGAGGGCGAGAACGCGATTGCCAAGAATCGCGAGGTGATGGGCGCAACCAATCCCAAAGATGCGAAACCGGGAACTATCCGGGCCGATTTTGCCAAAACTATCGACGAAAACGCGGTACACGGCTCGGACGGCCCTGATACAGCTAAGGTGGAAATCGCCTACTTTTTCAGTACCACGGAGCTTTGTTCTCGTACCCGATGAGTGCCTGATGAAACCAACCACACCCGCCGCCAAAATCAATTTACTCGACCGCGACCGCGCCGGACTCGAGGAATTGTTTCGCGCGCTCGGCGAAAAGCCGTTCCGTGCGACGCAGGTGCTGCAATGGATCCATCAATTCGGCGTCAGTGACTTCGAGTCCATGACCAATCTCAGTAAGTCGTTGCGTGAGACATTAAAGGAAGCGACCGAGATCGTGCCGCCTGAGGTGGTCCTGGATCAGCTCGCCGAGGATGGGACACGCAAGTGGTTATTGCGCCTCAGCGATGGAAATTGTATCGAGACGGTATTTATCCCGGAAGAGGATCGCGGCACTTTATGCATTTCGTCGCAGGTCGGCTGTGCGCTCGATTGCGCGTTCTGCTCGACTGCGCAACAGGGATTTAATCGCAATCTCTCGACAGCGGAAATTATCGCCCAGGTTTGGGTGGCGAATCGGGCGCTCGGGCGCGACCCACGCGGCGAGCGCATCATCACCAACGTCGTGTTGATGGGCATGGGTGAACCGTTGCTGAACTTCGATGCTGTGGTCAGCGCGATTCATCTCATGCTCGACGACTACGCCTATGGCCTGTCGAAGCGACGCGTGACGCTGAGCACCTCGGGGGTAATACCCGCGGTCGATCGGCTGCGCGAGGAATGCCCGGTGAGCCTGGCGGTATCTTTGCACGCCCCGAACGACGCCTTGCGGACCGAGCTAGTCCCGTTAAATAAAAAATATCCAATCGCCGAATTGCTGGCGGCGTGTCGGCGCTATGTCGCCGGCGATTCGCGCCGCCGCGTAACTTTCGAGTACGTCATGTTGGCCGGTATCAACGATTCGCCGGAGCATGCGCGCGAACTCGCGCGACTGCTGCGCGATGTTCCTTGTAAGGTCAATCTCATTCCTTTTAATCCATTTCCGGAAACGCGCTTTACGCGCTCAGATCGTGCGACGATCGATCGCTTCCGCGACATTTTGCTGGCGCATAATTTGGTCACGATTACGCGACGCACGCGCGGCGACGATATCGATGCCGCCTGCGGGCAACTTGCCGGTCGCGTGCAGGATCGCACCAAACGCAGTCTTCGACGCCGTATCCAATTGCATCCGCAATGACGCGCCTCCCGGTGTTGGTTTTGGTTTGCGTCGCGGTGGCGGCCTGCGCCTCGAAGCGCGAAGTCGCACACGACGCGCGTTTGGTCGAGGTGCATACGCAACTTGCCGGCGCCTATCTGCAGCGCAATCAGTTAGACGTCGCCGAACAGGAAATCAAAAAGGCGCTGGACGTCGACCCGGACAATGCTTTAGCGAATAACGTAATGGCGCTATTGCAGGTTCGTCTGAAGAACGACGCTAAAGCCGATAGCTATTTTCGTAAGGCGGTGGCACGGGATTCAGCCAACGGCGATATTCAAAATAACTACGGCGCGTTTCTTTGCGAGCGCGGGCGTTACGACGAGGCCGAGACTCGGTTTCGCAAGGCGATCGACGACCCGCGCTACAAGACACCTGAGCTCGCCAATTTGAACGCCGGCTTATGTCTTATGAAAAAGCCGGCACCGGCGCGCGCCGAAAAATATTTCCGCGCCGCTTTGGGCGAACAGCCGAAGCTCGCCACCGCTTTGCTGCAAATGTCCCGCATCAGCCTCAACGGTGGTCAGGCGCTATCGGCACGCGGCTATATGGAACGTTACCTCGAGGTGGGTAAGGAGGATCCAGAGGTTTTGATGTTGGCGTGCGACATTGAACGCGCGCTGGGAAATAAGGCGCTATACAATAATTACGCGCAGCGGCTCATGGTAAAGTTTCCCGATTCGCCGCAAGCCCAGTCGGTTAAACGTTATCGAGGCAAATAAAGAATGGAAACCGAAAAAGACACCAAGCTGGCCGCTGGATTCGGTCCCGGCAAGGCCCTAAGGCAGGCACGCCTCGACCTGCGCTTGAGTCCAGAAGACGTCGCGACGCAGCTGCATCTTGCCCCGCGCCAAATCATGGCCCTGGAGGAAGACGACTACAATGCATTGCCGCAGGCGACTTATGTCCGCGGCTATTTGCGCAGTTATGCCTTGCTGTTGGGTCTCACGCCGGAACCAATTCTCGAGGCCTATGGGCGTATGCACGTCGCCGCTAAGCCCACCATTACACGCGAACGCACGACGCACGAGGATCATCAAGAAGGGCAGGTGCGCGTCGCGACCTACGTCGTCGGTGCGTTGGTGTTGGTATTGATTATCGCGTGGTGGCAAGGCAGTAACCGTGATGAATTTATAACACCGCCCAGTACGCCGGCGATTCCGCCCGCGACCGAAGCACCCCCAGCCGATGCTGCGAATCGGAATGCGCCGGCGCTGGTGCCGACGCCCGGAACGCTCGCTGGTCCCACATCGCCCAACGTCAATACTGTGCCGGCACCGAACCCGGCGCTTGCCAAGTCGGAACCGACTGCCAAACCAACGCGTCCACCCGACGCAGCGGCGCCGTTGCGTGCCGATCGTACGCTGCAGGCCCCGCCCAGCGAGGGCGATCAGCCGCGCGCGCGTTTGGTGTTCAATGCGGAACAAGATTCGTGGGTCGATGTACGCGATGCGCGCGACAATCGCCTGCTATATGAGACGATTCCTGCGGGTCGTATCGTCGCGCTCGAAGGCGTGCCGCCGTTTAATGTATTTTTAGGCAATGTCGACGGTGTTGCGGTTTATATTGATGGTAAGGCTTATGACGCCCGCAGATATAAGCGTGGTACCACGGCGAGGTTCTCTATCGGTGCCGGCGCGGCGCATGCCGTGAAACCGCCGCGCGCCAATCCGGCGCCGAAGTCGGTGGCACCGGCTGTTACGGCGCCAACGCCGGCCCCGGCAAATGCTTCCACACCCAATACCGAGTCGCCGCCCGCGGCAACACCACCGACACTGTCGACGCCAACGCCAGTTCCGACAACACCGGTCCCTGCGACACCGGAAGCCGCGTCGCCGGCACCTGCGTCGCCGCAATAACAACGTAGCGCGCGATGGCGACCCATATTCAAGCCGTGCGCGGCATGAACGATTTATTGCCGGAAGTCACACCGCTATGGCAACAAATCGAACATGCCGCGCGGCAATTGTTAAACGCCTACGGCTATCGCGAAATCCGTATCCCGATCGTAGAGAAGACTGAGTTGTACGCGCGTTCGATCGGACAGGTAACCGATATTGTCGAAAAGGAAATGTATACCTTCGAGGATCGCAACGGCGACAGCTTAAGCCTGCGACCGGAAGGTACCGCTGGATGCGTGCGCGCCGGCATCGAAAATGGAATTCTGCACAACCAAACGCAGCGCCTGTGGTACATCGGGCCGATGTTTCGCCACGAAAAACCGCAGAAGGGACGCTATCGCCAGTTTCATCAAATCGGTGTCGAGGCGTTTGGTTTGGTCGGTCCCGATATCGATGCGGAACTCATTGCTTTGTCGGCACGGCTCTGGCGTCAACTCGGAATAGCGGGCCTGGATTTGCAAATTAATTCGCTCGGTACCAGCGAGAGTCGTGCGCGTTATCGCACCGATCTTAGCGCCTATTTACGCCGACACGGTGATGCGCTCGATGATGACAGCAAGCGTCGGTTAGAAACGAACCCCTTGCGCGTCCTCGATAGCAAGAATCCCGCGATGCGCGACATCGTCGCTGGCGCACCCCAATTGTTGGATTATCTCGATGATGAATCGCGCGATCACTTCGAACGTCTCTGTCGTGCGCTCGAGCGAACCGGCATTGCTTATACGATCAATCCGCGTCTGGTGCGCGGCCTCGACTACTATAGTCGCACGGTGTTCGAATGGGTCGCGAATGCCGCCGCGGCGCAAGGCACGGTATGCGCCGGCGGGCGTTACGATGGACTGGTGGAACAACTTGGCGGCAAACCGACACCGGCGATTGGCTTTGCGATCGGCCTCGAGCGCTTGGTCGACTTACTACCCGAACAATGTCTGCAGGACTTGAGCGCCTGGCCACACGTGTACGTGCTGGCCGTTGGCGCGACTGCCGAGGCGGAAGCCTTGGGCGTCGCCGAGGCCTTGCGCGACCGTGGCTTGCGCGTGCTATTGCATTGCGGTGGCGGTAATCTGAAAAATCAAATGAAAAAGGCCGACCGCAGCGGTGCACGATTCGCGGTGATTATCGGCGAAGACGAATTGCGCGCGCAGTTTGCGAGCGTAAAAGACCTGCGTGCCGACACGGAACAGACGCGCGTGAAATTTAGCGATGTGGCGCAAACCATTGCGGCACAATTACCGACCTAACGGAGCCCAACGTGGACCATTTCGAATCGGACGATCAACTAGAACGCATTAAGGCCTGGTGGAAGAGTTACGGCAACGCCATCATTGTCGGCGTGGTGCTCGGCGTTGTACTTATCGCTGGCGTCAATTTTTGGAAAAAATATCGCGGCGAGCAGGCGCAGGCGGCAGCGGTATTGTACGAGCAGCTTCTAGCGCAGGGCGATAAGCGCGACGAAGCAAAAAAGATCGGCGTGCAATTGAAAGATCGATATGCATCCACGGTGTATGCGGGCAAAGCGGCGCTATATCTCGCGAAGCTTAGTTTTGACGGCAAAGATATCGCCGATACGCGTGCGCAATTGCAGTGGGCGGTCGATCATGCCAAGGAGCCGTCGCTGCGTCATGTGGCGCGCCTGCGCTTAGGGCGTTTGTTGTTGGCGCAAAACGAACTGGATGCCGCTTCCAAGCTTGCGGATATTAAGGACCTCGGCGGTTTCGATGCGGCATATCAGGAGCTGCGGGGCGATATTTTGCTGAAGCAAAACAAACGCGACGCCGCGCGCGAGGCCTACCGCGCCGCGCGCGATTCGCTCGGCCAGGGGTCGGCCTATACGCGGGTGCTCGATATGAAGCTTGCTGATCTCGGCCCGCAGGCATAAGCGAATGCAATCGATCGGAAAGATTTTGGCGACCGCTCTGGTTGCAACCGTGGTCACCGGTTGTGGCGCCTTTGGCGGCGGACATAGTAACGCCGAACCGCCGACGCCCTTGGCAAAGTTTAAGGCAAGCGCAAAATTAAAACGCATTTGGGAAACGTCAATCGGCTACGACAATGGCAAGCGTGTCGTAATGCTGTATCCCGCGGTTGCCGATGGACGCATCTACGCCGTCGATCCCGGTGGCCAAGTCGGTGCCTTCACTAGTAATAAAGGTAAGCGACTCTGGTATACCGATCTTAAGCGGCGCATCAACGGAGGCATCGGCAGCGGTGGGGATATGCTGTTGATCGGTTCCGAGAAGGGGATGTTGTTGGCACTCAAGACGACCGATGGGAGCAAGCGCTGGGCGCATCAGGTCTCAAGCGAGATTCTCGCGCCGCCGGTGCTGGCGGGCGACTCAATTTTTGTACAGACGGCCGACGGCAAACTATTTTCATTAGCCGCGCGCGATGGTTCTGAACAATGGCAGCAGGAACGTAGCGAGCCCAGTCTCAGTCTGCGCGGTACCGCGGCGCCGATTGTCATTGGCAATCGCGTCGTCGCCGGTTTTGCCAACGGTAAGCTTACGGCGTTTAAGCGTGACGATGGCACGACGATTTGGGAAACGACGATCGCCGAACCGCGCGGTCGTGACGAGATCGAGCGTTTGGTCGATGTCGATGCGACGCCGGTAGCGCTGGGTAATTTAATTTACGCCGCCGCGTATCAAGGACGCGTCGTCGCGGTGCAGGCGGAAACCGGCAGCTTGGCTTGGTCGCGCGAGATCTCGACATATGCGCCGCTCGCCTTGGGTCGCGATCGGATTTATGTCGTTGACGACCATGGGATCGCCTATGCGCTCGATGCGCAGACCGGTGCGACGATATGGAAGCAAGATCAATTGCGCGGGCGGCATCCGACTGCACCGACCGTTTTTGGCGCATACATCGCGCTTGCAGACAGCGACGGTTACGTACATTTGCTGCAACAGGACGATGGTGCGTTTGCGGCGCGTTATCACGCCACGGCCGATACCGTACAAGTCCGCCCGGTGGCGTACGACGGTCACCTTTATATTCTCGATCGCGGCGGCAATCTCAGCGCGCTCGCCTTAAAATAAGGCGATGAAACCGATTGTCGTATTGGTGGGCCGACCCAATGTCGGCAAATCGACTTTATTCAATGCGCTGACGCGTAGTCGCGACGCCTTGGTCGCGGATATCCCTGGACTGACGCGCGATCGGCAATACGCCGAGGGCCGGGTTGGCCCGCGCTCTTATCTCCTGGTCGATACCGGCGGTATCGCCGATACCGAAAACGATGAATTGCGTGAGCTTAGCGCCGGACAAACACGCCAGGCGATCAGCGAAGCCGATGCACTGATATTTGTCGTCGATGCGCGTAGCGGTCTCGCCTCGGGTGATCGCGAAATTGCCGACGAGTTACGGCGTCTCGGTAAACCGGCGATCTTGGCGGTTAATAAGGCCGAAGGCCTGGAACCGAATATGGCCACCGCAGATTTTCATGCGCTCGGTTTCGGCGCGCCGTTCGCCATCTCGGCGGCGCACGGCAGCGGTCTCGCAGGTTTGATGGCGCAGGTTTTAGCGCCGTTCCCGGCAGAGGAGGCGCGCGAAGAAAACAACACCGAGGCCCCCCGTATTGCGGTCGCGGGTCGGCCAAACGTCGGTAAATCAACTTTGGTAAACGCGATTTTGGGCGAAGAGCGCGTGGTGGTGTCCGATACGCCCGGCACTACGCGCGATAGCATCCGCGTCCCGTTCACGCGCGAAGGTAAGCCCTATCTCCTGGTCGATACCGCCGGCATGCGGCGGCGTCATCGCATCGATAATCCGCTGGAGCAGGTGAGCGTTATCAAAAGCCTGCAGGCGATCGACGATGCGCATGTCGTCATCTTGGTACTCGATGCGCAACAAGAAATCAGCGAGCAAGATGCCAGTATCGCGGGCTATATCCTCGAACAGGGTCGCTCGCTGGTGCTCGCGGTAAACAAATGGGATGGGCTCGACGATAGTGCACGCGCCTGGATTAAGCGTGAGCTTGAACGCAAATTGGGTTTTCTGGGATTTGTGAAGCCGCATTTCATTTCTGCCTTGCACGGCACCCAGGTCGAAAGCCTATTTCCGGCGATCGACCGCGCCTATATCTC
Organism: uncultured Acidiferrobacteraceae bacterium; assembly: GCA_964496605.1. GTDB lineage: Bacteria > Pseudomonadota > Gammaproteobacteria > Acidiferrobacterales > CAZCAK01 > CAZCAK01. The sequence continues at coordinate 14,547 of CAZCAK010000003.1, forward strand.
GGCACGGCGATCTTTCACGACGCCGAGTTTGAATCGGATATTGGCGCGCGCGACACAGGTGACGCCGCCGCCGGTGGTGCGCGGCAGTCGCATCAAGCTTAAGTTCGCGCACCAAGGCGGGCAGAATCCACCGCTGGTGGTGATTCACGGCAATCAAGTCGATGCATTGCCAGACGCCTATCGACGTTATCTCGAAAATGCGTTTCGCAAGGCGCTGAAGCTTGAGGGGACGCCGGTACGCATCGAACTTCGCGCCGGCGAAAATCCATACAAGGATAAGCGTAATACGTTGACACGGCGTCAGGTGGCGAAGAAGCGTCGCCTGCGACGCATCGTCGCCAAGCGCGCACGCTAGTTATTTCTTTTCCGGCTCGGAACGCGGTGCGGCGGCGATCTCCGGCGCCAAAAATAATAACGGATCGACCGCGTTTTGATTGAGGCTGACGGCCCAATGGAGATGCGGTCCAGTAACGCGGCCGGTAGCACCGACTTTACCTAAGACCGTACCGCGCGCGATGTGCGCGCCGGGTGTTACGTCGATCTTGCTTAGATGGCAATACATCGTGATTAAGCCTTGGCCGTGATCGACGAAGACCGTATTGCCGTTGAAGAAAAACTCACCGGTCGTGATTACGGTGCCATCGGCCGGGCTGAGCACCGGCGTAGCGAGTGGCGCCGCGATATCGAGACCGCCGTGCGGTTGCCGCGGTTGGCCGTTGAAAAAGCGTCGCAGACCGAATTGGCTGCTAAAGCGTCCCATCGCGGGACGCGCGAACTGCAATTGCGGCGTCTGTTCGCTCCAAGTGCCGAACGCGGCGGCGATTTGCTCGCGCTCGCGGGCGACACGTGCGAGCTCGTCTGGATTCGGTTCAACGTATTCCTTTTTGCGCACCGTCAGGTGCTGCACCGGATATTTTTTAGCGAAAATGCGCAGCGGATATTCCACTACGTTATCGCCGATGTGCGCGACGACATGGTAGCTGCCGGGCGCTGTGTCGAGCGGGATGCCAACAACGGCGCGCCACTGGCCCTGATGCGCCACGACCATGACGCGTTTATTACCGAATTGGGCGAGCGGTGCCGGCACGTTTGCACTCGTTAAGGCAACGACGGCAACACCGCCGGGCACCGGATTGACTTGCGGTAAGTCAATCGCGAACGCTGGGATGCTGACGAAGAGTAACAGTAGTGCGTTAATCGTTTTGCCGATCATGCACGCTTACGACCAACTGACCTTGCGCAAGTTTCACTGTCAGGCGCTCTTGCGCCGCGACATCTTGCGGTGCGCGGACGATGGCGCCGCTTTGTTTTTCTACGATGGCATAGCCGCGCGTTAGGGTACCGAGCGGGCTTAGCGCCTCTAGCGTCGACACCCGATGCAGTAGGCGCGCACGTTTGCGCTCGAGCAAGGCCTGTAAGGCGCGCGCGTGACGCTGTGAGAGGCTATGTGTGTGTCGACTCAGCGCAGCGATACGCGGACGTGGTGTTTGCAGACGTAGGCGTTGCGTGCAGTTCGCAAGATAGATGCGGGTTGCGGCTAGCGACTGCGTTTGCAATGCCGTGAGACGCGCCGCGCTTGTGGTAAGGCGATGTTGTAGTACCTGCAGCCGTGCCTGCGGATGAATCAGGCGCGCGCTAAGCCAGTCCACGCGTTGAGTTGACTCCTGTAATGCACGCGCCATCAATTTGCGGCAGCGAGCGGCATAGTCCGCGAATTGTTGTGCCAGCACCAAACAATCGCCGCTCAATAGTTCGGCCGCGGCAGTTGGCGTCGGCGCACGCACGTCGGCGGCGAGATCTGCGATGGTCAAATCGATTTCATGACCGATACCACTTACGATCGGAATCGGACATTGAACGATGGCGCGCGCGACGATTTCTTCGTTGAACGGCCATAAATCTTCTAGAGATCCGCCGCCGCGCGCGAGTATGAGCGCGTCACATTCGCCGCGCGCTCCTGCGAGCGCAATGCCGCGGGCGATTTTTTCTGCGGCGCCAGTGCCCTGTACCGGGACCGGATAAACCAGTAGCGCGATTGCCGGAAACCGCCGCCGGAATGTGGTGACGATGTCACGTACGGCGGCACCGGTCGGACTCGTGATAATCCCGACGCGGCGCGGATGCAACGGCAATGGGCGTTTACGACCGGCATCGAACAGCCCTTCCTGTGCGAGACGGGTTTTCAGCGCCTCGAAGGCGCGGCGCAATGCACCTTCGCCGCTTTCTTCGAGGTGTTCCACCAAGAGCTGGAATTCACCGCGACCTTCGTAGAGGCTCACCCGCGCACGCACCAAGACGCGCATGCCGTCTTTAGGTGTGCATTGCATCAAGCGCGCGAAACCGCGGAATAGGGCGCAACGTACTTGCGATTCGCCGTCTTTTAAATGGAAGTACCAGTGCCCGGAGCTAGGTTTGGCAAGATTGGAAATTTCCGCCTCAATCCATAGCGCGGGAAATCCGGTTTCGAGTAGGCGCTTCGCCTCGCGATTGAGCCGCGACACGCTATAGACCTCGCGTAGCGGCGCGCCGAACTGAATCGTAGACTGTTCCATGCGCGCACCATACGCGGATTCGGTGCAATAAAAAAGCCGGGGGTTTCCCGGCTTTTTCAAATCCTTAGCAAACAATCCTTACATTGGGTAATGCGGTTTCGCAGCTTCTCCCGCCTTGGCTTGTTCTTGCGCCAGCTTGGTCTCTTTCAACACTTTGCGGGCGAGTTTAACGGCTTTGTCGGTATCGAGATCAGCCTTCGCCTTCTTTGCGGCTTCGAGGTCGTCGCTGGTTGAGGTCCAACCATAACCCATGGCTTCGGTCGCTTTGAATTGCGCCTCGGCGTTGGTCAACATCTGCTCGAGCGACGGTTCGGGCTTACCATCCGGGCCCATGCTAGAGCAGGCACTCAATAGGAGTAGGGCGGGAACGGCAAAGGCAAGTTGTTTTAGCATTTTATTCATACTGCTCTCCTAGGTAGTTCGGTTGCGACATTAATGCAGCGCGGCGATGACGTCAACGGCGGACGCATCCGGTTTACGGGTCGCGCATACGTCTTTATAATGCAGCATGCGTATAGTGCAAGAAGCCCTCACGTTTGACGATGTACTGTTAGTCCCGGCACATTCGACCGTCCTGCCCCGCGAGGTTGACCTCAAGGCGGCCCTAACCCGCAATATCTCGCTCAATATTCCGCTGTTATCGGCGGCCATGGATACCGTTACCGAATCCCGTACGGCGATCGCATTGGCGCAAGAAGGCGGCCTCGGCGTGATTCATAAAAACATGTCGGCGCAGCGACAAGCGGAAGAGGTACGCAAAGTTAAGAAATACGAAAGCGGCATTATCAACGATCCGATTTGCACTGGCCCGGAAACGACGGTGCGCGAGGTGTTGGAGATCACGCGTAAGAATCGCATCTCCGGCGTGCCGGTGACCCAAAACGGACGCCTGGTGGGTATCGTGACCAGTCGCGATTTGCGGTTCGAAACCCGTTACGACGAACCGGTGAGCCGTATCATGACGCCGAAGGAGCGCCTGGTCACGGTCAAGGAAGGGACGAGTCGCGAGCAGATATTAAAACTATTGCATCAGCACCGGATTGAAAAGGTGTTGGTGGTCGACGATCAATTTGGCCTTAAGGGTTTAATTACCGTTAAGGATATTCAGAAATCGAGCGAGTATCCGAATTCCGCAAAGGATCGTAACGATCGGTTACGTGTCGGCGCCGCCGTCGGCGTCGGTTCCGGCACCGAAGAGCGCGTAGAAAAATTGGTCGACGCCGAAGTCGATGTCATTGTGGTCGACACTGCGCACGGCCATTCGCAAGGCGTGCTCGATCGCGTCCGTTGGATCAAAAAACATTTTCCCAAAGTCGAAGTGATCGGCGGCAATATCGCCACCGCTGCCGGTGCGCTCGCCTTAGTTGATGTCGGTGCCGATGCGGTGAAGGTGGGTATCGGTCCAGGATCGATTTGCACCACCCGCATCGTCGCCGGCGTCGGTGTGCCGCAGATCAGCGCCATTGCGAATGTTGCTGAGGCTTTGGCAAAGACCAATGTGCCGCTCATCGCCGACGGCGGTTTGCGTTTTTCCGGCGATATCGCCAAGGCGATTGCCGCCGGTGCGCACACGGTGATGGTCGGAAGTCTGCTCGCCGGTACCGACGAGGCGCCGGGACAAGTCGAGTTGTATCAAGGTCGTTCGTATAAAACTTATCGTGGTATGGGATCGCTCGGGGCGATGCAAGAAGGATCGAGCGATCGTTATTTCCAAGAAGGGCAAAACAACGCCGACAAACTCGTGCCGGAAGGCGTCGAAGGGCGCGTGCCGTATAAGGGCTCGATGTTCAATATCGTGCATCAGCTTATGGGCGGCTTGCGCTCGAGCATGGGTTACACCGGTTGTAAAAATCTGGCAGAGATGCGCAGTCGCGCCGAATTCGTGCGCATCACCACCGCCGGTATGCGCGAAAGCCACGTGCATGACGTTGCGATTACCAAAGAGGCGCCGAATTACCAACGCGGTTCCTAGTTCTTCATGTCCGATCCTCACGCCCAGCGAATCCTGATTCTGGATTTCGGCTCGCAGTACACGCAGCTTATTGCGCGCCGTGTGCGCGATGCCGGCGTTTATTGCGAATTGCATCCATTCGATTTATCGGTCGACGCGATTCGCGTCTTTAAGCCGCGCGGCATCATTCTATCGGGCGGCCCGGAATCGGTGACGCTTACCAATACGCCGCGCGCGCCGCAACTCGTGTTCGAACTCGGCGTGCCGGTATTGGGCATCTGTTACGGCATGCAGACGATGGCGGCGCAACTCGGCGGTGCAGTGGAAAACTCAGCGGCGCGTGAATACGGCTACGCGCGCGTGCGCGCTCATGGTCATTCGCGCTTATTGCGCGATCTTGAGGATGCGAGCAACGACTTGGGTCATGGTTTGCTCGACGTATGGATGAGCCACGGTGATCGCGTCAACGCCGCGCCCAAAGGCTTCAAAACCATCGCCAGTACTGAAAACGCGCCACTCGCCGCGATCGCGGATGAAGAGCGGGGTTTTTACGGTTTGCAGTTTCATCCCGAGGTCACGCATACCAAGCAAGGGCAATCCATTATCGAACGCTTTGTGCACGAGATTTGCGACTGCGACCGGTTATGGATTCCCGGCAATATTATCGAGAGTCTCGTGAGTTCGGTGCGCGCGCGTGTCGGCAAGGAAAACGTTTTGTTGGCGCTTTCCGGCGGTGTCGATTCGTCCGTGGTCGCGGCGTTATTGCACCGCGCCATCGGCGATCAATTGACGTGTATTTTTGTCGATAATGGACTCTTGCGCCTCAACGAAGGCGACCAGGTGATGGACACGTTTGCCGAGCATATGGGGATTAAGGTAATTCGCGTCGATGCCGAGCGTCGATTTCTCGATGCCCTCGCTGGGATCGACGATCCGGAGCGCAAGCGCAAGATTATCGGTAAGACGTTCATCGACGTATTCGAAGAAGAGGCGGCGAAGTTGCACGATGTGCAATGGTTGGCGCAAGGCACGATTTATCCCGATGTCATCGAGTCCGCGGGTGCCAAGACTGGTAAGGCGCATGTGATCAAATCGCATCACAACGTCGGCGGTTTGCCGGCGGACATGCGCCTGAAGTTATTGGAGCCGCTGCGCGAGTTATTCAAAGACGAAGTTCGGAAAATCGGTACCGATCTCGGCCTGCCGCATAAGATGGTCTATCGTCATCCATTTCCCGGCCCCGGACTCGGGGTGCGTATCCTCGGCGCAGTGCGCAAGGATTTCGCCGATATCTTGCGCCAGGCGGATGCAATTTTCCTGGACGAGCTATACAAAAGCGGCTGGTACGATCGCGTCAGCCAGGCATTCGCGGTATTTTTGCCGGTAAAATCTACCGGTGTCGTGGGCGACGGTCGCGCCTACGAATATGTCATTGCGATTCGCGCGGTGCAGACCATCGATTTCATGACCGCGACCTGGGCACCGTTGCCTTACGAATTATTGGCCACGATCTCGCATCGCATCATTAACGAAGTGCGACATATCAGTCGCGTTACCTACGATATCTCGGGAAAGCCGCCGGCGACCATCGAATGGGAGTAGGCGCAGACGATTTGCGCTGGATGCAATACGCACTGACACTCGCGGAACGCGCGCGGGCAATGAATGAAGTTCCCATCGGCGCCGTCGTGGTTCAAGACGGCGCCATCCTCGGTGAAGGCTGGAATCAGCCAATTGCGCTGCACGATCCGAGCGCACACGCCGAGATGTTGGCGCTACGTGCGGCGGCACGGCAAATCAATAATTATCGACTCGGCGCAGTGACGCTTTATGTCACGCTAGAACCGTGCACCATGTGCGCCGGCGCCATGGTGCACGCGCGCATCGCGCGCCTGGTATACGGTGCGCGCGATTCGCTCGCCGGCGCCGTCGGTTCCGCATCGAACGTATTCACAACGCCCGGTTTGAATCATCGACCGGAGGTGCAGGGCGGGGTGTTGGAGTCAGAATGTGCGCAATTATTGCGCGAGTTTTTTAAGGCGCGTCGCCGGCCGACGACGGATTAGATCGCCGGCGCCTTT
>CAZCAK010000004.1:0-20385 GCA_964496605.1 uncultured Acidiferrobacteraceae bacterium
TGTGGCGAAAGAAGTCGGTATCGAAGGTAAGCTCGGCGGCCAGGCGAAGGTGCCCGGTGTTGCCGGTACGTGGAAGGACTTAACCGAAAACGTAAACCAGCTCGCGAGTAACTTAACGAACCAAGTGCGTAACATCGCATTGGTGACCACGGCGGTGGCGACCGGCGACTTGTCGCAAAAGATTACGGTCGATGCGAAGGGCGAAATTCTCGAGCTGAAAAACACCATCAATACCATGGTGGAACAATTGCGCGCATTCGCGGCGGAAGTTATTCGCGTGTCGAAGGAAGTGGGTACCGAAGGTATCTTGGGCGGCCAGGCCGAGGTGGAAGACGTCTCGGGTACTTGGCGCGACTTAACCGAAAACGTAAACCAGCTCGCGAGTAATCTCACCAACCAAGTGCGCAATATCGCGTTGGTCACCACGGCGGTGGCGATGGGCGATCTTTCGCAAAAGATCACCGTCGATGCGCGCGGTGAAATTTCCGAACTGAAGAACACCATCAATATCATGGTGGATCAACTGCGTTCGTTTGCGGCGGAAGTGACGCGCGTCGCAAAGGAAGTGGGTATCGAAGGAAAATTAGGAGGACAAGCGAAAGTGCCAGGGGTAGCGGGCACCTGGAAGGATCTAACAGAAAACGTCAATCAGCTCGCGGGCAATTTGACGTCCCAGGTGCGTGCTATCGCCGAGGTCTCCACGGCAGTAACGAAAGGCGATCTCACACGGTTCATCACCGTGGAGGCACAAGGAGAAGTGTTGGCGCTCAAAGATAACATCAACCAGATGATCGCCAACCTGAAGGAAACGACGCAAAAAAATATGGAGCAGGACTGGTTGAAAACCAACCTGGCGCGTTTCTCAGGCATGATGCAAGGTCAAAAGAACTTGACCGCGGTATCGAAGCTCATCATGTCTGAGTTAACGCCGCTGGTGTCGGCGCAATACGGCGCGTTTTTCATGTTGGAATATGAGAACAACGAGCCGGGCTTGAAACTAATCGCAAGCTACGCCTACCGCAAAGACAAGCGGGTGCCGACGCGCTTCGCGCTCGGTGAAGGCCTCATCGGCCAATGTGCCACTGAGAAGAAACCGATTCTGTTGACCAATGTCCCGACCGATTATATTCACATCAATTCCGGTCTCGGTCGTTCGGCGCCGGCGAATATCTTAATCTTGCCGGTACTGTTCGAAGGCGAGGTCATGGCGGTTATTGAGCTGGCCTCGTTCCAAAGCTTTAGCGCGATTCACCGTATCTTCCTCGATCAATTGATGGTCAGCATCGGCGTGGTATTGAACATCATCAGCGCCAGCATGCGTACGGAAGAACTGCTGCAGGAACTGCAAAACTCCAATATGGAATTGGAGGCGCAAGCCAAGGAGTTGGAAGAAAAGGCGGAGCTATTGCAGATCAAGAACCAAGAAGTGGAATTGGCGAGCTTGTCCTTGGAAGAAAAGGCGGAGCAGCTCGCGCTGATTTCCAAGTACAAATCTGAGTTCTTGGCGAATATGTCGCACGAATTGCGCACGCCGCTGAATAGTTTGCTGATCATGGCGAAGCTCTTGGCCGACAATAAGCAAACCAATCTGACACCGAAGCAAATCGAATACGCCAATACCATTCAGGCATCGGGTCGCGATCTACTGAGTTTGATCAACGAGATTCTCGACCTGTCGAAGGTTGAGGCGGGTAAGATGGTCATCGCACCTTCCGAGTTGCCACTGTCGCAGGTCATCGATTACGTACAGCGCGATTTCCAAGCCCTGGCGCAACAAAAGGGGCTGCGCTTTGAAATTGACGCCGAACCGAATTTGCCGGCGCAAATTTTTACCGACGGCCAACGCCTACAGCAGATTTTAAAAAATCTATTGTCGAACGCCTTCAAGTTCACCGAACAGGGCAGTGTCTCTATGTCGGTACAACTCGCCCCGAGCGAGCTTGAGTTTACCAACGACACCTTGCGTCAATCGGATACCGTGCTCGCGTTTGTCGTGCGCGATACCGGTATCGGCATCGCTGCAGACAAGCAACGTCTCATCTTCGAGGCGTTCCAGCAGGTCGATGCGACGACCAGCCGTAAATATGGCGGCACCGGTCTCGGTCTTACCATCAGCCGCGAAATCGCACGTCTGCTCGGCGGCGAAATCCGTGTCGAAAGCGAGGAAAACAAGGGCAGCATGTTCACGCTGTATCTACCGGAACGTTATGTCGGCGCCGACGCCGAAGTCAGCGAGCAACAAGCGGAAAAGGTGGCGTCGCTGATCGATATGGCGCCGCCGGTCGATGTCGAGTTCGACGGGGAGCGTATCCTGGTGGTCGACGACGACGTGCGCAACATCTTTGCGGTCACGAGCATGCTCGAGAGCCACAAGTTGCGCGTGGTGTTCGCCGAGAACGGTCGCGACGCGATCGAGGTTTTGGAAAAGAACGACGACATCGATTTGGTGTTGATGGATGTGATGATGCCGGAAATGGACGGGTACGAAACGACGCGTGCGATTCGCGCGCGTAAAGAATACGTCGATTTGCCGATCATCGCGGTTACCGCGAAGGCGATGAAGGGCGATCGCGAGAAGTGTCTGGAGGCCGGCGTATCGGATTACGTTACCAAGCCAGTGGACACTAATCGTCTATTGCGCCTGATGTACGATTGGATCCATAAAACCGCGGACGCCATTCATTAATGGGTCGCGAGGACTACATCGACAAGGAAGTCGAACGCATGATCGCTGTGGAACAGCCGAGCATCGTGGCCAGCGTCGCGGAAGAAAAGGTTAACGTCCTGCTGGTCGATGACCGGCAAGAGAATATCACCGCGCTCGAGGCGGTGTTCGACGACTGCAATTACAATTTAGTTCGCGCCTATTCCGGCTCGCAGGCCTTGAAGCGCCTCTTGGTCGATGAGTTCGCCGTCATCCTGCTGGATGTGCAAATGCCCGATCTCGACGGCTTCGAGACGGCGGCGCTGATTCGTAAGCGTCAAAAGTCGCGGCACACGCCGATCATCTTTATCACCGCGATCAACAAAGAAGATCGCTATGTCTTTCGCGGCTATTCGCTCGGCGCAGTTGATTACATTTTTAAGCCGGTCGAGCCGGATATTCTCCGCTCCAAGGTTGCAGTATTCGTCGAGCTGTATCGCAAGAACCGTCAGGTGAAGGTGCAGGCGGAGTTGCTGCGCCAAAACGAGCAGCGTGAACGCGAGCGCGCCTTGGCGGAGTTGAAGCTCAAGAGCGATATCCGCTATCACAATCTCGCCGATGCCATGCCTCAGATCGTGTGGACCGTGACCCGCGACGGCACTATTGATTACTTCAATCGCCGCTGGTTCGATTACACCGGAACTCGGGCCGATGGCCGCCTAAGTTTGGTCGAGTTCGTGCATCCAGAGGACCGTAAGGTGGCGTCGGCGGCTTTGTCGAAAGGCGACGGTGCCTCCTCGGAGCTGCGTCTACGTCGTCACGATAATGCCTATCGCTGGCACCTAGTGCAGGTCGTGCCGGAGCGCGATGCCCACAGCGGTGCGATCAGCGGTTGGCTCGGTACCGCCACGGACATCGACGATCACAAATGCACTGCGCAGGCGCTGGCGGCGGAAAAAGAGCGCCTGGCGACGACGCTTCGGTCTATCGGCGACGGTGTTATCACCGCCGATACCGCCGGCAATGTTGTGATGCTGAACGCGGTCGCCGAGGTCTTGACCGGTTGGCCGCAGACTGAGGCACAGGGGCATCGACTGGTCGAGGTTTTGCGCCTGGGTGGCGAGCGCAGCGAGGCGCTGCAACAGTTGTTGGATCGCGGGCTTGCGCACGATGATGTGGCGAACGAAATTCCAAATGCGATGTTATGCGGGCGCGATGGTCGGCAGCATTTAATTGCCGCGAGCGCCGCGCCGATCCGTGGCGACGGCGACGAAACCGTGCGCGGTATCGTCGTGGTGGTGCGCGATATTGCCGATAAGCAACGACTGGAAGAGGAGCGGCTCAAGGCGAGTAAGCTCGAATCGGTGGGTCTGCTCGCGGGCGCGATTGCGCATGACTTTAACAATATTCTGACGGCGATTCTCGGCAACATTTCCTTGGCGAAGTTATATGCCGACGAAGGCCAAGAAATTTATGCGCGCCTCACCGAGGCGGAGAAGGCGAGTTTCTGGGCGAAGGATTTAACACAACAGCTCCTGACTTTCGCCAAGGGCGGTGCGCCGGTGCGCAAGACCGTCGCGCTTGCCGGTGTCGTGCAAGAGGCGGGGCAGTTCGCATCGCGCGGTTCGCATGTGCGCTGCGAGTTCGATCTTGCCGAGGATTTATGGCCGGTCGATGCCGACGAAGGGCAGATTCGACAAGTCATCCATAATTTAGTGTTGAACGCGCAGCAAGCGATGCCCAACGGCGGACGCATCATGGTATCGGCGCGTAATCTGGTATTGGCCAATAACGATAAATGGTCGCTGCCGCCGGGGCGTTACGTGCAATTGCGCTGCTGCGACGAGGGGCAAGGAATTGCGCCGGAGCATTTGCCGAAGATCTTCGATCCGTATTTCACCACCAAGCAGCGCGGTAGTGGTTTAGGTCTGGCGACGGCGTATTCGATTGTGAAGAAACATGAGGGGTTGATTACGGTCGAATCGACGGTCGGAAAGGGCACGGCGTTCGATATCTTTTTACCAGCATCGAATAATACTTTGGCGAGCGATATGGAAAATACTGCACCGGCGGCCGATGCCTTACGCGGTCGTATTTTGATCATGGATGATGAGTCGTTTATTCGCGATTTGCTCGGGCGTCTGTTCGGTCATTTCGGATACGAAGTTGACTTCGCCGAGAACGGCGAACGCGCGCTGACGGTTTACCAAGAGGCGCTGGCGAAGGGCAATCGCTTCGATGTGGTGATTATGGACTTGGTGATTCCGGGCGGTATGGGCGGACGCGAAACGATTCAGCGTCTGCTCAAAATCGACCCCGGCGCCTGCGCCATTGTGTCGAGTGGTTACTCGAACGATCCGATCATGGCGGATTATCAGAAGTTCGGTTTCGCTGCCGCGGTGGCGAAACCCTATAAAAATGAAGAACTGCGTACCGTGGTACAAAAGCTCTTGCGCAAACCGCGGCTCGCCGCGCGCGCTTAAGTTCCTTCGGTATTCGCTTAGTCCAACTTCGCGGCACGTAAACGTGGCTTAATCTAACTTCGCGGCACGCAAGCGTGCCGCGGCATCCTCCGGGCTGATGGTATTCACGAATAGGCCCGAGCCGAGTTCGAAGCCCGACGGGATGGTTGTGCGCGGGCAAATCTCCAAGTGCCAATGATAGCTCGCGTCATCGTCGCGGAACTCCGGGCCGTGCGGCAGCGAGTGCAAGAAGTAATTGTATTGCGCACCGGTTAAGACGCTATCGAGCCGCGCCATCGTACGGCGCAATACGCGTCCAAAGTCGGCAAGATCGTCCGCACTCACGCGCAGGTAATCGCTTTGATGTTGCAATGGCAGGATATGCACTTCCCACTCGTAACGACTGGCGAAGGGTTTGATGGCGATGAACTTCTTGCCGCGCTCAATCACATATTGCCCAACATCGATCCTGCGGCGAATCTCGCCCGACTCACGATCGTAGATCGTGGCCTCGAACGTCAGCGCCTCATCGATGAGCGAGCAAAAAATACAGTGCTGGTTTTTGGCATAAAAGCGCCGGCTATTATCGACCTCGGCCTGCACGTTATGCGGTACCACCGGCATGGCGATAATTTGGCTATGCGTATGCGGGATGCTGGCGCCGGCGGCGGGTCCGAAATTCTTGAACGCCAGCACATAGCGTAGACGCTTGTCCGAGGCATAGAGCTGCTCCATGCGCGCGCGATAGGCGCCAAACAACAGCGCCAAATGGGCTTCATCCATTTCGTGCACGGCGATGCCATGGGCGGCGTGATCGATGATGACCTCGTGCCGCCCGTAACCGTCAATGGTCTGCTGCAGTCCGAAGGTCAAATTGGTGTTTTGCTTGTCGTTGCCCAAGACCGGATAGAGGTTTTCCACGATGCGAATCTGCCACTCGCGCGTGTCTTTCGCGGCCTCGCCGCGTGCGTCGTAAGCAGTGATCGCGGCTGGCGTTTGCGCCTCATTGCCGCGGCAGAATGGGCAGGTGTCGACGTGGGGGCGGGTGTCGCGCGGCACCGGCGCCTCGGCCTTGCGCGGCCGCTGGCTGCGCGCCGTGGCTACCAGGACCGATTCGCTCGGGACCACGGGGTTGAGGCGGATTTCGCGGATTGCCTTCTCGGTTGTTTTGGCGTCCATCTTCTAGCTCTTAGGGCGAAAGCGCTAGCAAACGGCATCTATCGGCGCAGCGCAACTAAAAAAGCTTGATCGACGTATTAACGTCGCGGCGATGTCTTGTCATCGCCGGGGGTGGAAAGTACTATCCCGCTTTCTCTGTAGCCCTGGGGCCCCATGTTTCAAGGCAGTATGGTCGCGTTAGTGACCCCTATGCACGAGGACGGCGCGCTCGATACGCCGGCCCTGCAAAGGCTGATCGACTTCCACATCGATAACGGCACCAGTGCGCTCATTCCCGCCGGGACTACCGGCGAGTCGGCGACGCTCGATATGGACGAGCATTGCCGCGTGATTCGTCTGACGGTCGAACGGGCCGCGGGACGCGTTCCGGTCATGGCCGGCACCGGCGCCAATTCCACCGCCGAGGCGATCGAGCTGACCGAGTGCGCCAAGGCCGCTGGTGCCGCCGCCGGTTTGTCGGTGACACGGTATTACAATAAACCGACGCAAGAAGGCCTATATCGCCATTACCGCAAGATCGCCGAGTCGGTCGATCTACCATTAATCCTTTACAATGTCCCTGGACGCACCGCGGTCGATCTCCTGCCGGAGACGGTGGCGCGTCTGGCGAAGATCCCCGGCATCATCGGTATTAAAGACGCAACCGGCAATCTCGAGCGCGTGCGTGAGATGCAGCAAGGCTGCGGTAAGAATTTCGAACTGTATTCCGGCGACGATGCCACCGCGCTCGATTTCTTGCTCGCCGGCGGCCATGGCGTGATTTCGGTGACGACCAATATCGCACCGCGGCTCATGGCGGATATGTGCGCCGCCGCGCGCGCGGGCGACGCGAGACAGGCGCGCACGCTCAACGAGAAGCTCATGGGCCTGCACAAAAACTTATTCGTGGAATCGAATCCAATTCCGGCAAAATGGGCGCTGATGCAAATGAAGTTAATTGAAGGTGGTATTCGTTTGCCGTTAACGCCGTTAGCGGCGCAGCATTACGACACGGTCCGTACCGCCATGCGCCAAGCCGGGGTGCTCTGATGCGCGCACCGGTGGCGTTGACGATCCTGCTGCTGTTGGCGCTCGCGGCCTGCGGTGGCAAGGACACGACGCGCAAACCTTATTATGGTGAGTCCTTGGTGCCGCCGCTGGAGGTACCGCCGGATTTGACCAAGCCGGAAGATCAAGGCAATACCTCGGTCGACGGTGCCGCCAATTATTCTGACCTGACAAAGAATAAAACCGGCGATATTAGCGTGTTGCCGCAATACGACGGCATTAAGCTCGTGAGCCTTGGTGACACACATTGGCTGTTCGTGAAGCAAGCGCCGGACAAGCTGTGGAACGCGGTGCACGATTTCATTTTATCGCAAGGCCTGCCGATCGCGGCAGAAGACGCCGATCTCGGCATCATCGATACCGAGTGGGTCGAGAGCCGGGCCGACACCGGCGATTTTATTCAGAAGTACATCGCTAAGCTTGCGCCGAAATTATTTTCCAGCGGCTTGCGCGATCGCTATCGCGTGCGGCTCGAGCGCGTTGCTGGCGGCACCGAGATTCACATTGCGCATCGCGGTATGGAGGAAGTGACGCTCGGTGGCAGCACCAGCAGTATTGTCGTGACGCAAACCAAATGGCAACGGCGCCCACCCGATCCGGAATTGGAAGTCGAGCTCTTGGCGCGTCTGCAAGAACAACTCGGCGGCGGCGATGCCAAGCGCATCACCAAGTTACGCAGCGAACGTGCCGAATTAACGCGCAATCAGCAGGCGTTATGGGTGATTCGTATACACGATAAGGTTGATGCCGCGTGGCAGCGTGTCGGCACTGCGATCGATCGCCTCGGTTATGTCATTCGCGATCGCGACACCGCGGCGCATGTCTACGGTATTCGCTATACCGTGCCCGGTACCGGCGAGGAGAAGAGTTTCTGGGAGAAGGCGATCGGCGAAAATACCGCACCGCCGGATACCGTCGATTACCGTGTGGCGCTCAAGGCCGAGGGCGAGAATAATACCGTCTTGCAATTACTCAGTAAGAAGGGCGAGCCGGTCGCGGCCAAAGACGCCGAACCGATTATGGTGCAACTCTATCAGCAACTGAAGTAACACGAACCTGAAGCCGTACGCGCGCATCCGTTTCGCATCGCTCGGCAGCGGCAGCCGCGGCAACGCCACGCTTGTCGCATATCGCCATACCGCGGTGCTGCTCGACTGCGGCTTTCCCTTGCACGATACCATCGCGCGCCTGGCGCGGCTCGGACTGGATGGCGCCGATCTCCAGGCGATTATCGTCACACACGAGCACGGCGATCATGTGCGCGGCGTTGGTCCACTGGCGCGGCGCTTCGGTATCCCGGTATGGATGAGCGCCGGCACGCGCCGTGCGTGTGAAGCGATGCTTGGCGTGGTACCGGCTTTATATACCTTCGATAGCCATACGCCGTTCGCGATCGGCGACCTTGCGGTCGAACCGTTTCCGGTGCCACACGATGCACGCGAACCGTGTCAATTCGTGTTCGGTGACGGCGCGCAGCGTCTCGGCATCTTGACCGACGTCGGATCGACCACACCGCATATGACGCAGATGCTCCAGTGCTGCGATGCGTTATTATTGGAATGCAATCACGATCGGGAATTGCTTGAGCAGGGCGATTATCCGCCGAGCCTGAAACAACGCATCGGCGGCAAGCTCGGCCATCTCGACAATGACACCAGTGCCGGTCTATTGGCGAAGCTCGATCGCTCGCGCCTACAGCATGTGATTGCGATGCACTTAAGCGAGAAGAACAATACGCCGTATCTCGCGCGCAGTAGCTTAAGTGCGGTGCTCGATTGCGCCTTGAACTGGGTTCAAGTCGCCGACCAAGATCGCGGCTTCGATTGGCGCGAACTGACTCCCTGAGGACTTATGCAACGCGGCAAATTACTCTATCAAGGCAAGGCGAAATCGGTGTACGAGTGCGACGAGCCGGATCGCCTCATTCTGCATTTTCGCGACGACACCTCGGCCTTCGACGGCGAAAAGATAGAACAGCTGGCGCGCAAGGGCGCGGTGAATAATAAATTCAACGCCTTCATCATGCAGCAGTTGCAATCGGCCGGCATCCCAACGCATTTCGATCGCCTCATCGATGAGTGTCAGAGCTTGGTCAAACGCTTAACGATGATTCCGGTCGAGTGCGTGGTGCGCAATTTCGCCGCCGGCAGTCTATCGAAACGTCTCGGCGTCGAAGAGGGCACCGATTTGCGGGCGCCGATTTTCGAGTTCTTTTTAAAGAACGATCGCCTACACGATCCGATGGTCAACGAATATCACATCCGCGCCTTCGGCTGGGCGCAGCCGGCGGAAGTGGAGCAAATGCAGTTACTGACGTTCAAGGTCAACGATGTGTTGCGACAGCTGTTTGATCGTGCCGGGATTCTGCTGGTCGACTTCAAGCTCGAGTTCGGACGCTTCGGCGGACAATTATTGCTCGGCGACGAATTTAGCCCGGACGGCTGTCGTCTGTGGGATAAGGCGACGCGCAAAAAATTAGACAAAGACCGCTTTCGCCGCGGGCTCGGCGATGTGATTGAGTCTTATGAAGAGGTGGCGCAGCGCCTGGGCGTGGATTTAGGACCGGTGCATGCCTGATATCGTGACCGCGCCCATAGTTGCCGCGGATACCGTGCTGAAGCTGCGTGGGCCGAATGCGCTGTCGGCGTTCCGACGCGAACGTATGCTGACGCGTTTGCGGCAGTCAGTGGCGCGTATCGACGACGTCGCCGCCGAGTATTGGCACTTCGCGATGCTGGCGGCGCCGCTCGGAGCACGCGAGAGCGCCTTGCTCAATCAGCTCCTGGTGTATGGTGCCGACGTGCCGCGCGACTTGGCGCATAGCGTCAGCATTTTGGTGGTGCCGCGCGTCGGCACGATTTCGCCCTGGTCGACCAAGGCGACGGATATCGCGCACTGTTGCGGCTTGCCGCAGGTGCAGCGTCTGGAGCGCGGCGTGGTATGGCGGCTGCAACTGAGCGGCGACGCCTTAAGCGATGCCGAACGCGCGACAATCTTGCCGCTACTGCACGATCGCATGGTGGAAGATGTGCTGCCGGATATCGCCGCAGCAGAAAAACTGTTTGCCCACGCGCAACCGCAACCGCCGCTCGTGATCGATGTGCGTGCCGGCGGGCGCAATGCCTTGGTCAATGCCGATCGCACGCTTGGCCTCGCGCTTTCCGACGACGAAATCGACTATCTATTTGTCCACTTCCAGCGCGTGGGCGTGAACCCGACCGACGCGGAGTTGATGATGTTCGCGCAGGCGAACTCGGAGCATTGTCGCCATAAAATTTTTAACGCCGATTGGATTATCGATCGGCGCAAGCAGGATCAATCGCTATTCGCGATGATCCGCCACACGCACGCGACCCACCCGCGCGGCACCTTGGTCGCCTACGAAGACAACGCCTCGATTATCGAAGGCAGCACGACCGAACGCTTCTTCCCCGACGCGCGTACCGGTATTTATCGCTATTGCGAGGAGCCGGCGCATATCTTGATGAAGGTCGAGACGCATAATCATCCGACCGCGATTGCACCGTTCCCCGGTGCCGCGACCGGCGCCGGTGGCGAGATTCGCGACGAGGGCGCGACCGGTATCGGCGCCAAACCCAAGGCCGGGCTATGCGGCTTTTCGGTCTCGAATTTACGTTTGCCCGGTGCGCTACGACCGTGGGAGATCGATTACGGCAAACCCATGCGCATTGCCAGCGCGCTGGAGATCATGCTCGAGGGCCCGATCGGGGCGGCGTCGTTCAATAACGAATTCGGTCGGCCGAACATCAACGGCTACTTCCGCAGCTTCGAGTTACCGCTCGACGATATCGTGCGCGGTTATCACAAGCCGATTATGCTCGCCGGCGGTATCGGCAATATTCGTCCAGCGCATATTCATAAGAGTCATTTCTCCGCCGGTACGCCGATTATCGTGCTCGGCGGTCCGGCGATGCTAATCGGCCTTGGCGGTGGCGCCGCCTCCAGTGTTGCGAGCGGCACCAGTGCCGAGGATTTGGACTTCGCCTCGGTGCAGCGCGGCAACGCCGAAATGCAACGGCGTTGCCAAGAAGTCATCGATTGTTGTTGGGCCTTGGGCGAAGAGAATCCGATCTTATCGATTCACGACGTCGGCGCCGGTGGGCTTTCGAACGCGGTACCGGAGTTAATCAATGCCGCGGGTCTCGGCGGCGAATTTAAATTGCGCGCGATTCCGAACGATCAGTCGGAAATGTCGCCGATGCAGATTTGGTGTAACGAGGCGCAAGAACGTTATGTCTTGGCGGTGGCGCCGACGAAGCTGGAGCGTTTTCTGCGCATTTGTGCGCGTGAGCGTTGCCCGGTCGCGGTACTCGGCCATACCAGCGAGGCGCCGCGACTCGTGGTCGCGGACGAGCATCGCTTCGAGCGCGTAGACGAGGAGACGGCCGCGCGCGCAGCGGCGCCGATCGATATCGATCTCGCCACTATTCTCGGCAAGCCGCCGAAGATGCAACGCGATGTGCGTAGCGTCAAACTCAAGCGCAATCGCTTTCGTACCAATAAAATCGAATTGCCCGAGGCGGCGTGGCGCGTGCTGCAATTGCCGACCGTCGCGAACAAAAACTTTCTCATTACCATCGGCGACCGCAGTGTCGGCGGTTTGGTATGTCGCGATCAAATGGTCGGCCCGTGGCAAATTCCGGTGGCCGACGTCGGCGTGACCGCGAGCGGCTTCAACGCGTATACCGGCGAGGCCATGGGCATGGGCGAGCGCACGCCGCTGGCCTTGATCGACCCCGCGGCGAGTGCGCGCATGGCGGTCGGTGAGGCGCTGACCAATATCGCCGCCGCACGTATCCAGAAGTTACCGGATGTGAAGCTGTCGGCGAATTGGATGTGCGCCGCGGGCCATCCGGGTGAAGACGCCGGGCTTTATCGCGCGGTAGAGGCGGTGGCAATGGAATTGTGCCCCGCGCTTGGCATCGCGATTCCAGTCGGCAAGGATTCCATGTCGATGAAAACGGTGTGGCAAGACGCCGGTGCGCAACGCGCAGTGGTCGCGCCCTTGTCTTTGATCATTTCCGCGTTCGCCCCGGTGACCGACGTGCGCAAGACCTTAACCCCGCAGCTGCGCACCGACGCCGGCGAAACCGATTTGTTGCTGATCGATTTTGCGCGCGGTAAAGATCGCCTCGGCGGCGCGGCATTGGCGCAGGTCTATGGTGAGCTGGGTAACGTCGCGCCGGATCTCGACGACCCGCGTGTCATGAAATTATTCTTCGGCGTGATTCAAGCGCTGAGCGAATTGGATTTGATTCTGGCGTATCACGACCGCTCCGACGGCGGGCTGTTCGCCACCATCTGCGAAATGGCGTTTGCCGGTCACACCGGTGTTGCGATCGATATCGACGCCTTGAGCAACGACGATGCGGCGGCGTTATTCTCCGAGGAGCTCGGTGCGGTATTGCAGATTCCGCGCGCGCGCCGCGACGGTATCTTCGGCGCCTTGGAGAAGAGCGGCTTAATGCGCTACACGCGCTTGATCGGCACGATCAGCGACGACGACCATATTACCTTCAGCCGCCGCGGCCGCGTGTTGTTGCGTGATACGCGCGTGAACTTGCAACGCGCCTGGTCGGAAACAACTTGGCGTATGCAAAGCCTGCGCGATAATCCTCAGGCCGCACGCGAGGAATATGACGCGATACTCGATACCAACGACCCAGGTCTGCACGCGTCATTGAGTTTCGACCCCGCGGCCGATATTGCCGCACCGTACATCGCCAGGAGTGCGAAGCCGAAAGTTGCGATCTTGCGCGAGCAAGGCGTGAACGGTCAAACCGAGATGGCGGCGGCGTTCAACCGCGCCGGTTTTGCGGCACACGATGTCACGATGAGCGATATCATCGAGGGCCGGGCGACATTAAAAGACTTCGCCGGCTTTGCCGCCTGCGGCGGATTTTCTTTCGGTGATGTGCTCGGTGCCGGCGAAGGGTGGGCCAAATCGATTTTATTCAACGCGCGTGCGCGTGCCGACTTCTCGGAGTTTTTTGCGCGCGGCGATAGCTTTGCGCTCGGCATTTGCAACGGCTGTCAAATGATGTCGAACCTGCACGATCTGATCCCGGGCAGTGCGCATTGGCCGCGCTTTGTGCGCAACGCCTCAGAACAATTCGAGGCGCGCGTGTGCATGGTCGAGGTGCCGCCGAACCCTTCGTTGTTTCTCGCGGACATGGCCGGCTCGCGTATGCCGATCGCGGTCGCACACGGTGAGGGGCGCGCGTTATTCGCCGACGAGAATCAACAGCGCGCGGCGCGCGCCGACAATCTGGTCGCGCTGCAATATGTAAATAATCACGGCGGTGTTGCGTTGACTTATCCGGCAAATCCGAACGGCTCGCCGTTCGGCATCGCCGGCGTCACCAATACCGACGGCCGCTTCACGATCTTTATGCCGCATCCTGAGCGCGTATTCCGTGCCGTCACGAATTCGTGGCGCGATCCCGCTTGGGGCGAAGATGGCCCGTGGATGCGTCTATTTCGTAACGCACGCGTCTGGTTCGATTAGACGATGCGGTGAGGTCGGACTGATCTTTCGATCACTCGAGCGGAATGTAAACACCTTCCCGGATTTTGATTTTGTCGTAACGTCGACCCGCGTCGAGGTTTAAGATTTCTTCGCTGGTCAATTCCTGCGCTAGCTCGTGCGCCAAGGTAACGACCGTGTCCGGTAGTGGTGCCGGTTCTAAGGGTGCGACAACGTCGGCAAAACGTATACTGAGGCGTTGCGCAATGGTTTCGCTCTCGACTGCATGACCGAGTTCGCGCGCAAGCCAGGTCATATTGCTGTCCATGGCGTGCAGCACTTGTGTGCGCAGTGTTTCGCTCGGCAGCTTCAAGGCGCGGCACATGAGTGCCACATCGAAGGTATTCAATACGCTACCGACATAACAAAAACAGTCCTCGATATCGCCGGCACCTTGTCCGGCAATCTTACGACCGGTTGCGGTGACTAAATCGTTAATCGGCTGATAGCGCACCGGCACACCGAGGTCGTCGAACACCGCGATCGGCGCTTGCGATAATTGGCGATAGGCCGCGGCGATGGCGCGCGGTATGCGATCGGTATCGCGGCGCAACACGAGGTTATAAAACACCTGCCCTGGCCCGAGTAACACCGCGCCGCCTCCAACTTCGCGCCGCATCACGGGTATGTCATGCGCGCGGCAGTAGTCGAGGTCTATAACTTTGGTCGCATCACCAAAGCTACCGAGGCTTATAAAATGCGCCGTGGGTTCGGCGATGACGAGCCCTTCGAGCCCCAGGCGTGCCAGCGCATGAAAATAGACGATCGCCATAATGCCATCGGTATGCGTTGGGCGATAAAGCGGCAGCGGCCTGGCAGAACGCATCGAATCAGCAACTTAGCGACGAAACAGGATTTACGGTCTTAAGAAATATGGAGCTCTTAAGCCGATAACTGAGCGCATGACCAATGGCTGAGGCTGGCACAGGGCGTGCATTCCCATACAATAACGAGCCAAACGGGGCCCGAAGGATCGGACGCATGACGGTGGGACACTTGCAGAGACTCAATCGGTTCAAACGCTTAAAGTTCGCGATCGGTTTATGTTGCGTCGGTTTTGCCGGCACGGCGGCGGCCGAGGTTTTCATTTATGAGCTGCCGTCGGGCGCACGCATGATTACCGACCATCAATTGAATAACAAACAATACAAACTGATCCAAACCAGCAAGCAAGTGAAGGGCATGGGCGCGCTGATCAATAGCCGCAATATGCAACCGCTGCTGGTAGATGTAAACGCTTATGATAAAACCATTCATCGCGTCGCGAAGACTTATATCGTCGACGCGGCGCTGATTAAGGCCGTCATGCATGCCGAGTCGGGATTCAATCCGAACGCCGTATCGACCCGCGGCGCCTCCGGCCTGATGCAGTTGATGCCCGAAACTGCGCGCCGCTATGGCTGCGATGATATCTTCGATCCGCAACAAAATATTCGCGCCGGCGCACTTTATCTCAAAGACTTGCTGAAGCGATTCAATAACAACCATCGCCTCGCACTTGCCGCTTACAATGCCGGCGAAAATGCGGTCACGCGATATAAAGGTATTCCGCCTTACAACGAAACGCAGCAGTATGTGCGCAAGGTATTGGCGTTCAAGGGCCGCTATACGCAAATGACGGCGACGGCACCGACAAAGAAGACCGCACCAACGACGACCCTGGCGAATATCGGTTCGAATTCCTGAGTGAAGTGTAAGGACGTCTTGTGCAACGACGTCGATCCGCGACGTGTTATGTAGCGGCATCTACCGCGATGTCGTATGTGACGATATCTATGTCGATGTCTTGGGCGCCGGTTTATCGTCGGTCGGTACGATCGTATGGGCGCGCGGTGCCAGGCTGTGCGCCAGGCGTTTCAAACCCAGCCACTGTTGCCGCCAGAATCCCTCGCCGTAATCCACGCCACTGAGCTGATCGCGAATGCCGGTTGCGCCATAAGGTGCGCGATAATCGGCGGTGCCGAACACGATATCCCAAATCGGAAAGATGGTCGCGAAGTTGCAGCCCTGCGCCTGACCCTCATGCCCAAGACCGATGGCGTGATGCGTGCGGTGATAGCGTGGGCCGACCAAGACGCGACCCAAGATCGGGCCGAAGTCGAGTCGTACGTTGGCATGCGACAGACTTTCCAAACCGCGCATTGCAATCGCGATTAACACGAATTGTCCCGGTGGCACGCCGATGATCAGCGCGACGGCGGCAAACCACACATTGGCCAAAACATCGTCGACGATATGATTGCGATCGTCGGCCCAGAAGCTGAGTTGGCGCTGGCTGTGATGCAAGGCATGCAGCGCCCACCACCAGTTGAGACGATGCTGTAACCGATGCCGCACATATTCGGCGAAATCGAGTACCAAGACGTAAATCAGAAAGCCGAGGAACGACATCATACCGACGCCGAGCCATTGCTCGAGATTGCCCGGTATCAATCCCTTTAGGCGCAGCGCGGTTTCGAGTGGCGTTAACACAGGTGTGAGCAGGGCATAAAATAATAGCGGCAATAACCCGAGGCGATGCAGGAAGGTGTAGAGTACATCGACGCGCACCGCCCGCCGGTCTTGCCAGGGTTCGATCGGCCGCCATGCCTCCAGTGGGCGCAGCAGTACGTAAATCGCGGTGATTTCGATGACGCCGTAAAGAAAGATCTCGATGGCGGCGAACGCCTGTTCATCAAGATAGATCAAGCCGAAGTAGTACAACACCGGCTGTACTACGGTCTCGAATAACCAGTCCTGTAGCTGCGAAATCCACATCATGTAGCGTTCCAAGTTGCAAAACACAAACCGCGCTTTTGCAGAGTCGCGATCAGCGGTTTCAGCATCGGTGCCAAGGGCTCGTGACGCGACCAGATACCGAGATGCAATAGTATGACATCGCCATCGCCAATGCGTTCTTGCGCCCGCCGCAGCAACTGCGCGTTCGGAAAGCGTTCGCTCGGCAATTCAT
This sequence comes from uncultured Acidiferrobacteraceae bacterium, assembly GCA_964496605.1. Classification (GTDB taxonomy): domain Bacteria; phylum Pseudomonadota; class Gammaproteobacteria; order Acidiferrobacterales; family CAZCAK01; genus CAZCAK01. Next base: position 16,830 of record CAZCAK010000004.1, read on the forward strand.
CGCCGAAAAAGCCGGCGTCGGTCCAAGCGAGATGCGCCGGGAAACCGCAACTCGCCGCCCAGCGAATCGCCTGCGCCGTGGTGCGTCCACCCGGCGCGCGCCAGACGCCGTCGAGATGTCGTTGCGTCAGTTCGTAAAATCGCGCATCGACCCGTTTGAGGTCGGCGCAAAACGCCGCTTGATCGATTGCGTGTTCACGCCCTTGCATATCGCGCGCGAGGATCTTTTCGCCGACATCACGCCGCAGCGAGGCGTGGCTCCAAGTGTGATTGCCGAAGCGATGTCCCTCGGCGACGCGCGACCGCCAGTACGGCGCCCAGCTCGGGTCCAAGGCGTAATCGCCGCGGAAGGTTTTCTCATTGGCGACGAAGAAGGTCGCGCGCACATGCGCCTCTCGTAAGATCTGCGCGATGGTTTCGGCCTGCGACATATTGCCGGTGTCGAGCGTGAGATAGACCTTGCCGCCGCAATCGGCGCCGCTCGACGCCGCCGTGACCAGCAAGAAGATCGTCAGCGCCGCGCTAACTGCGTTGCGCATGCGTATAGAAATAAATACCGTGCGGCGAGCGCCCGACCGGAATGGTGGTCTTAATGCGCTTGGTCGCCATATCGACCACAGTGACTTGTCGCGCCCAACGCGATGTCACCCATAGCTCGCGCCCGTCGCGGCGCAGTTCCATGCAATCCGGCCCGCCCGGTACGTGAAATGTTTCGAGCTTCTGTAAGGTTGACTGATCGACGATCGAAATCGTATTCGACACGCGGTTGGAGACTAATAGATGGCGACCGTCGCCCATGGGCAGGAAATTATGCGCGCCCATCGCGGTGGTGATGCGTCCGGCGCTCTTCGCGGCGCGCCAGTCGATCACTTCGACATAATCGGCGCCCATGATACCGATCAGCAGGTAACGATCGTCCGGGGTCATCCAGATCCCCGCCGGGGTCGGGCCGACACCGATCACCCATTTCGTTTTCTGGGTCGCGAGATCGATCGCCGCGAGTTGATTGCTCTCCTGCAGCGTCACGAACACATATTGCGAATTGCGATCGAAGGCGAGATGACTCGGCGCCTTCGGCAACGGTAAGCGCTGCACCAGTTTGAAATCACTCGCACGATAGAGATCGACACGATCGCGCCGCAGCGAATTGGCCACGAACCAGCGCTTATCGGGACTGAAGCCGATTTGATACGGGTCGCTGATTTCGCTCAGGCGATGCTGCACATTGCCGGATTTCGGATCGATGAATACGAGATCGTTGCTGGCGGCGTTGGCTACGATGAGGTAGCGGTCGTCCGGTGTCGCCATCAGGTGGTGCGGTTCCTTGCCGATGGGGATGCGTTGCGTTTCGCGGTAGCTATCGGTGTCGACCAGGCTAATCGTGTCTTCGCCGGAATTCAGCACCACGGCGACTTCGGCCGCGGCCCCAACCGAACCGAGCAGTAGGGCGGTACAAAGGGTCTGCGTCAAAAAGTTTTTCATACGGCCAAGCATAGCCGAAGTCGTGGCGTGCATGGCAGACACTGGCGGATGTTAAGACGCAGGTTTTATGGGACCATACGCGCCCTAGAACAATGCCGACATCCCCGGTTAATCCCTCCGCGGCCTCTTCCCGCTGGCGGCAACGCATCTGGACGCGGATTCGCGGTCCGGCGCGAGATCCGTTTGCCCCGGAGACGCGCCACCACATTACCTTGGTCGCCTTGCTCGCCTGGGTTGGGCTCGGTGCCGACAGCCTTTCCTCGTCCGCCTACGGCCCGGAAGAGGCGTTCAAGGCGCTGGGAACGCATACCAGCCTGGGCATTTTCTTGGCGCTGGCGACCGCCCTCACCGTGTTCGTCATCGCCGTATCGTATAACCAGGTCATCGAGCTCTTTCCCACCGGTGGCGGTGGTTACAAGGTCGCGACGCATCTTTTGGGCCCGCGCGTCGGCCTCGTGTCCGGCAGCGCCTTGGTGGTGGACTATGTATTAACCATTGCGATTTCGATCGCCGCCGGCGTCGATGCCCTGTTCAGTTTTCTACCGCATCCTTGGAGCGTCGCGAAGTTCGAGGTCGAGTTCGCCGTGATTCTCCTCTTGATGCTGCTGAATCTACGCGGCGTTAAAGAGACCATTCGCGTGCTATTACCGATCTTCATCGGCTTCGTGGCGACGCACGCATTTTTTATTGTGTATGGCATCGCGGTGCAATCGGCACATCTGGATGAGATCGTGCCGGCGAGCATCGGTGAAGTGCGCCGTCTCGGTAGCGAGGTGGGTTGGATCGGCGTCGCGGCTTTATTCCTGCGGGCCTATGCCATGAGCGGCGGCACCTACACCGGTATCGAGGCGGTTTCGAATAGCGTGAATCTGCTTGCCGAACCGCGCGTGCGCACTGGTAAGTGGACCATGTTCTACATGGCGCTATCACTCTCGTTCATGGCGGCGGGGATTATTTTGCTGTACTTGCTTTGGGATGTGCAGCCGCAAATCGGACGCACACTGAATGCAATTACCTTCGGCGCGATTGTGCACGACTGGCAGATCGGCGGGTGGGATCTCGGCCGAAGCTTTCTGGTGTTTACCTTGCTGATGGAGGCAGGGCTCTTGTTCGTCGCGGCCAATACCGGCTTCCTTGGCGGCCCGGCAGTATTAGCCAATATGGCGGCAGATTATTGGGTACCGCGACGCTTTATGCAGCTCTCGGATCGCCTGGTCACCAAAAACGGTGTCTTATTGATGGGCATGGCGGCGCTGGCGCTACTCGCTTGGACCGGCGGCGCCGTCGGAACATTGGTGGTGCTGTACAGCATCAACGTGTTCATGACCTTCGCCCTTACCTTGCTTGGCTTATGTGTGTACTGGTGGCGTAGTCGCGGCGTGAAATCGAATTGGTTGATTCGTTTCGCGCTGTCGGCTTGGGGCTTGATCACTAGCATCAGTATTTTGTTGGTGTTGCTGATCGAGAAATTCGATCAGGGCGCGTGGCTGTCGCTATTGGTTACCGGCTCACTGATTTTAGTTTGCGCCTATGTTTATATGCATTACCGCGACGTGCAGCGCCGGCTGTCGGCGCTCGACGAGATTCTTATTAATTTACCGCAAACGCCACCGATCCCAGCGCCGCCTTTAGACAAGCAGGCGCCGACGGCGATTTTCTTCGTCAGCAGCTATCGTGGCGTCGGGATCCACTCGTTATTGAACGCCCAACGCATGTTTCCGGGATATTTTCAAAACTTTGTGTTCTTAAGCGTCGGCGTGGTCGATAACACGCAAATGAAGGAAGACCAGAGCCTGGAGCAATTCCGGCGCGACGTCGATGCGCAATTGCAGAAGTACGTCGATTTTTGCCATGCCAACGGCCTCGCCGCGGCGGCCTATGCGGCTTACGGCATTGACCCGGTTCAGTCGGCGATTAATTTAGCCGAGAAGACGTTGGAGCAGTTTCCGCGCGCCATGTTTTTCGCCGGCACCTTGATCTTCAAGGAAGAGAATTGGTTGACGCGTTTGTTGCACAACCATACGGCATTGGCGATTCAGCGCGAGTTGCATCTGCGCGGTGTGCAATTGATTATC
>CAZCAK010000005.1:0-19469 GCA_964496605.1 uncultured Acidiferrobacteraceae bacterium
AGATGGAGATGCCCGAGGACAAGATCCGCAAGGTGCTCAAGATCGCCAAGGAACCGATCTCGATGGAAACGCCGATCGGCGACGACGAAGACTCGCATCTTGGCGATTTCGTCGAAGACACCAATATCATGGCGCCGGCCGATGCTGCGACGGCAGCGGGCCTGAAAAACGCGACCATGGAAATTTTGGAGACACTGACTCCGCGCGAGGCCAAGGTGTTGCGCATGCGTTTCGGTATCGGCATGAATACCGATCACACCCTGGAAGAAGTCGGTAAGCAGTTCGACGTCACGCGCGAACGCATCCGACAAATCGAGGCGAAGGCCTTGCGCAAGCTGCGTCATCCGAGCCGTTCAGAACATTTGCGCAGTTTCCTCGACAACGGCTAAGCTTGCGACCTTGGGCCTGTAGCTCAGTTGGTTAGAGCAGGGGACTCATAATCCCTTGGTCCTAGGTTCAAGTCCTAGCGGGCCCACCAAAATCGCAACACCGGTACCAACCCGTTCGCTCCGGGTTGTCGCCTTCGAGCGCAAGCGCCGAAGGCGCGCGGTAGTGTAAAATAATATTCATTTCGTCCTCGACCGAGGGTAGCTTGTCCAAGCATCCTTCAAATTCGAAAACCGTAGCCGGACATCTGGCGGCGATCGTTGAATCGTCCGACGATGTCATTATCAGTAAATCCCTGCAGGGCATTATCCAGACGTGGAATAAGGCGGCCGAACGCGTGTTCGGTTATACCGCCGCTGAGGTTATCGGCAAACCCATCGGCATTTTGATTCCACCGGGGCGCGAAAACGAAGAATCGCAGATCCTTGCGCGCATTCGCGCCGGCGAACGCATCGAGCACTACGAGACGGTGCGTCGCCGCAAGGACGGTACGCTCATTACTGTGTCCTTGACGGTATCGCCCATCCGCGACGAAGACGGCAATCTCGTCGGTGCCTCGAAGATTGCACGCGATGTGACGCAACAGCGCCTTGCGGAAAATACCTTGCGCCAAGTCCAGGCGCGTTTGCGCATGGTCATTGATTCGGCGCCCATTGTGATGTTCGCCCTCGATCGCAATGGGACGATCACATTGCTCGAAGGTCGGACGCTCGCGACGTTAGGGCTGGAAGTCAACGAACTTATCGGCCAACCGGTAACAGAACTTAGCGGCGACGCGCGGCAGTGGATTGCAGCCAATGTGAAGCAGGCGCTGGCCGGCGAGGAGCGTACCTACACCGCCAAAGTCGGCGAACGTTGGCTGGAGACTCGGTTGGTTCCCTTGCGCGATGAGAACAGCGAGATCTTTGGTGTCAGCGGCGTGGCGCTCGATGTCACCGAACAGCGTCACGCGCAGGAGGAGATTTTTCGTTCGAGTAAACTCGAGTCGATCGGCGTACTTGCGGGTGGTATTGCGCACGATTTCAATAATATTCTCACCGCGATCGTCGGCAATCTGGCGCTGGCGCGCCTGAAGCTGAGCGACACCGATGAGGCGGCGCGCTACGTCGCCGAGTCGGAAAAGGCAGCGATGCGTGCACGCGGCTTGACGCAGCAGCTGCTGACATTTGCCAAGGGCGGCGCGCCGGTGAAGCGTACCATCGATCTTGCGGGCATGCTGGAACCGACGGTGGAATTCGCTCTCGGCGGCAGCAATGTGCGCGCCGAGATCCTAGTAGTGCGGGATCTATGGCGCATCGAAGCCGATGAAGGCCAAATCAATCAGGTGATTAACAATCTCATCATCAACGCGCAACAGGCGATGCTAGAGGGCGGAGTCGTCGAGGTCAGCGCACGGAACGTGCGCCTGCGCCAAGATGAGCCGCCGTTGCCGGCCGGCGAATACGTGCGTATCGATTTTCGAGACGAAGGCCCGGGAATCGATCCACAATACTTACCCAAGATATTTGATCCGTTTTTCACCACTAAGGCGCAGGGCACCGGCTTGGGTCTCACTTCGGTTTACCGCATCGTTGCGCAACACGGGGGCCATATCCGCGTCGAGTCGCATCTCGGTGTCGGCACCACATTCCATGTGTATCTACCGCGTACGCATAATGGCGACACAAGCATAGAAGGCCCAATCGCGATTCAACCCGGTAGGGGTAAGGTTTTATTTATGGACGACGACGAGGCGATTTGCGATCTCGCCGGCGAGATGCTGAAAGTATTGGGATATGAGGTGAGTTTGGCGGCGAATGGGGATCAGGCGCTGACACACTATCGCGAAGCGCTAGAGGCACATAAGCCATTCGATGTCGTTATATTGGATTTAACGGTACGCGGCGGTCTTGGCGGAATGGAAACCTTACGCGCCCTGCGTGCGATCGATCCTGACGTTACCGCGATTGTGTCCAGCGGTTATTCCAGCAATGCGGTGTTGGCCGATTACGGAAAACACGGGTTCGTCGCGCAAGTTGCGAAGCCATACACACCGGAAACACTCAGCGCGGTCTTAAGTGATGTTATGCAGACGCGCAAGAATCGACGCTCGTCGGTAACATCGATTCGGAAGTAATTCAGCCGCGGCAAAAACAACGGGGTACGACGTACCCCGTTGTTTATACAGCATCAGTCGAGCGGAATGAGATGACCGAGATTATTTCCGTTCATTTCAGCGAACCACACTGACCCGTCGTTCATATCGAGGCTCATGCCCATGGGTCGGCTGTCCGCGGTAGGAATCGCGTACTCGGTAAAGGTTTTGCGATCGGCGCGCAATCTTCCGATTTGATTACCATGTTGTTCCGTAAACCACACGTTGCCGTTCATGTCTTCCATTACCATCTGCGGCACGCTCGCCGATGTCGGTGGCGTATATAAAGTGAACTGGCCTTTTTGGGTAATCGATCCAATGCGACTGCCTTGTGTTTCGGTAAACCAAATCACGCCTTGGGTTTTTTGATCTTTGCAATAATTAATGCCCATCGGATGCGCCACGCCCGGAATTTCGTATTCGTCAAAGTGGCCGTTGGCGCGGCGCACGCCGATCTTTCCGGTACGCGATTCGGCGAACCAAACATTGTCGTATTGATCGACGGTCAGCCCAGTAGGTTCGGTTTGTGGTGTCGGAATTCTGAACTCTTCAACCGTCCCATTCGGGCGCACCACACCGATCTTGTTGGTGAATTGTTCCGCGAACCAAATATTGCCCTTGGAATCACCGGTGACGCCCATTGGCATACTGCCGCGACTGGGAATGGAATAGACCGTGGTTTTCCCAGCAGTAGTGGTGTGTGCGATGTAATCACCGGTTGCCGAATACCATATGCTGCCGTCGCGATCGTCGACCCATATGTTCATTGGCCCGCTTGCCGGCGAAATATCGTATTCGTGCATCTGGTATACGACCTTGCCGGCGCGGAACTCTCCGAACCAGACGCCGGATGCCGCGGTGACGCCGACATGCAAGGGCTGCGAACCAGCGGAAGGCACTGGATATTCGGTCATGACCCCAAGTCCGGCGGCGTTTGCGAAGGGAACCGAGAGTGACAGCAACAGACCGGCGGCAAGCGCGGTCTTTATTTTAGATGTGTGGCGCATATGGATGCTTCTCCGAAGGTGGAACAACATATAGTGTGAACTTCTACTATCACAATAGTAGATCAATAGACCTTAGCACTCCACTTGCGGTTCCCACAAGTCGCCTTGAAGATCGTCGCCCTCTCAGACTAAAGTCGGATCAGTTACAGCTGGCTCCGCTGTGAGATGTGCGTGCTCGTACATGAGCTCGCAACATCACCACATTAGGAGAAGCTAAAATGAAGTTTTCATTACGCCTCGCAGGACTAGCGAGCGCAGCACTGCTAAGTGCGTCCTCGGCACTGGCGGCTCAGGCCACCAGCATACCGAGCTGTAGTCAGGATATTTTCAGTTGTGGATCGCACGAGGTAAGTACGCAGCAGGATCCGGTGCTGCAGTATGTTTCCTTAGATACTTACAATCATTACCGGCAGTTTTATCCGCACAACTGGGATCAGCTCAGCTACAATCAGCAACACAACCCCGTCTTTACTGTCGGCGACGGCGCCCCCGATTTTCTACGCAATGGCACGTTCTGGTTCGCCCCCCTAACCGGATTCGAATTTATGCGGGTTGCCCACGCCGGACCGCGTTATGGCGATCCGCAGGTGTTCGGCTCGACGGCGGCGCAATGGCTCGGTAACGTCGAAGGGCTTTCGGTGGTCGACGGTATCGCTTACGTGCAGGAAAGCGCTAATGCGCTTTATGCGCTCGACGCCAAGACCGGTAATCCGATTTGGTGTCGCTGCGAAGATGAGTTACCGAGCGGACGTCGCCTGCCGCCGGTCGGTCCGCCGCTCGTTAATGCCGCGATGGGCCATACGATCGTGGAAACCATTAACGGCCGTACGATCGTGTTCGTATCTACCGGCGACGTTGCGTTTACGCTGCAAAATGCCGTGGCGTACGCAAACGGCCAAACCGTCGTGCGTGGTGCCAACTTCACTTCGGTTTACGCCTTAGACGGCTTGACTGGTGATGAGATCTGGCGCTTCGATACCAAGGGCGAAGCCATGCCGACGCCGGTATATAAAAACGGCACGCTGTTCATTAACACCGGCGATGGTCATCTGTATTCGCTCGATGCGCGCAGTGGCACGTTGTTATCGACCTTCGCCAATCCCGGTCTCGGTTTCAGCAGTATGTCGTCGCCGAACTGGTTCACGACCAAGAGTGGTCGCTTGTTGATGATATATGGCACGCAACATCCGGCGAATATGGTGGCAGTCGATGTCACCAATCCAGCCGCGGCGAAGCTTGCGTGGAGTTATTTGTTACCGAACGCGATATCGACCGGATTAGGTGATGTACCGCCGGTGGTTGATCCTGAGTATGGTTTCGTGATTACCGACGCCTTGGTCGCCAACGGCACCAACGCCGATGGCACTGCGATTCTCGATATCAATGTGTTCGCGCTCGACGCCGCTACCGGAAAATTGAAATGGAGCCGCTTGGCTTGCCAAGACTATTACGGTACTTCTAGCGCCTGCACCATCAGCCCGAACTCGTTTCGCGGCAGCATTCCGATGGTCAACGCCGGCAATCTTTATGTCGGCGTCTTGCTCGACGAGACTTATCGTTCCTACAAAGTGAAGGACGGCAGCTTGCGTTGGGTAACGTCGATCAGTAATGGCATTGAGTTGCAGCAACCGCGCGGCGGCGGCGTGTATTACAACGGTCGCGTGGTTCAAGCGAACGGTCGCCATATCCATACCTTTGATCCCAATACCGGCGTAATCTTGAACGACTTCACGAGCCCAGGTTATTTTGCGGTGTGGGGCATTACGACGCCGGTGATTGTCGGCAATCAAATGTATCTCGGTTCGATTTCGGGTTGGGCATTCGCCGCGCCCGCATCGTTCTTGATGACCTCGCCCGGCTATGGCGACGCGCCGACAGTGCCGCCGAGCGATATACCGATGCTGCCGAAACCACCGGCTTATTACAACGCATCGGCCTTACCCACCAGCACGCAAGCGTCGGCATTCCCTAGCGCCTGGTACGCCTACGCCGGTGGACAAGAGCACAATGCGTATTTCGCGACCGGGCCGAGCGGCGTTCAATGGCAGACGCCGCTGAATGCTTCCTTAGCGCTCAATGCGCCGCCGCGCGACGAAGCGATATTTGGTTCCGAAGTCGCGACGCATATGACCACACTGGCTTTTGGCGTTGGCACTGGTGTCGCACCGGTCAACGGCATTGTTTACACCGGCAGCGATCGTTACACCGTCAATGCCTTGAATGCCTATACCGGCGAATTGATCTGGCGTTTCTCGACCATCAACGCGAACTTCGGCCAACCATTGGTGACACCGGAAGCGGTAGTCGTGGCCAGCGCCGGCGATCCATGGATGAATTTCTCGCAAGTGGTGCGCTACATGAACGGCAGCGCGTTTAACGTCGGTGCCAGCTTCCAAGATCTGCATGGCTTGGATCCCAAGACCGGCGTCGAGAAATGGAATTTCTATACCGCCGGCACCAACGCCATGACGCCGCTGTATTACAACGGCAATCTCTATTGGCTGAACGGGCAGGGCTATCTTTGGGCGATCAATGCGTCGACCGGAGAACCGGTAGCACCCTATCTCGATAGCGACGGCAATCCGGCGCTACCGCGACTCCTGGGCGATAACGTAATCGACTCGGCCAATATCTACATCGACAGCAACGGCTCGGCCTTGATGCTGGTTGGGACGTTTAAAGATAGCGTGTTCTATGGCATCGACATCGCCACCGGCAAGGTGCGTTGGACGCAGACACTTGCATCCTACAACCCTTATCTCACGGGTTTCGCACCCGCGTCGCCGGCGGTCGATCAAGCGCAAGGCTTGTTGGTAAGTACGGTACTGGTTAACGCCGATACGACCAACAACACCGCCTCGCTGTTGGCATTTGCCTTGAATGTAAAAACCGGCGCGGTGGTGTGGACGAAAAATGTCGGCTCGGGCCCGATACCTTACGGTTACACTGCAGCTACACCGATGTTGAATCAAGGCAGCGTTTATTTATTAAACTCGATCGCGCAACAAGAGGTATCGCTCACTACGGCGACGGGTGCGATTCGTTGGACGCAGCCGGTCACGATCAGCAACGGCAAGTTGAGCTGGGGTCCGGGTGTGGTGACCGGGACACGCCTGATCCAAGCCGTGGGACCGGATCTATACACCTTCGATACGCGTAACGGGCGTATCGTGAACGTGTATAACGTCGGCGGATCGTTTACCTACAATAATCCCGCGGTGATCGGCAGTACGCTTTACATCGGCAATTCATGGGGCTGGGTATTGGCTTACCCGCTCACGACCGTCACGACAAAAAGCGGCGGCGTCTAGCCAATCGTCGTAGCTTCGAACCGGGCGGCGCACTGCCGCCCGGTTTTTTTATTGACTTTTACTACCGCGGTAGTAAGGTGATGTCGTTCAATCGCGGCATACCCTTGTGAAAAAACCCAAGCAACGATCACAACAACCGCTCGGCCGACTAGAAATTGCCGTCATGCGGGTGTTGTGGGGTAGCAGCGCACCGCTCTCAATCGCCGCGGTCAAGGAAGGTATGTCCGGCGCGCCGGCGTACACCACCATTATGACCACGCTCGATCGTTTATATAAAAAGGGCCATGTCAGTCGGCGCCGCGACGGCAAGGCCTATTTATATCGTGCGGTGTCAAAAAAAGAGTCGGTGGTCGAGACGCTTTTGCGGCAAATTTCACAGGCGTTTTTCGACAGCGACGTGAAGGCTTTGATGCCGCATGTTTCGGGCAGCGCCAAGCGCGCCGTCTCCGCTTCGAGGAAGGTCCCAGTTGAGCGCAATCGTCGAAATTTTAGTCGGTAGTATTGTACTCACGACGCTATGGATCGCCGCGGCCTACGCCGCGATTCGTCTATTGCGCATTCCGCCCGGTAGCGGCGTCCACTTTGTCATCAGTGCGGTCCCCTTGTTGGCGGCAATTTTTTCGCGTGATCGTTTGGCCGGCGATTCGGCACAACTCGTGATCGCGTTTTTCACCGTCTACGCGTTGGTACGTATGGCCTTACGCATGCGTGGCTATGGTCGGCTGATGCGTACATTCCTCGCCGCCTCGCGTCCCTCGCGCGCGTTGCAGGCGCGAACCGATCAACTCGCAAAGCGCATGGGCGTGGCGGCGCCACGGGTTTTGTTATCGCACGAGGACCACGGGCCCCTGTGCTGCGGTTGGCGTCGACCGATTATTGTGTTGCCGCGCCGCTTATTCCGTCGGCTTTCGCGCGTGGAACAGAATGCGGTGCTGGCGCATGAGTTGGGTCATATCGCGCATGGCGATACTTATTGGAAATGCCTGCTGGCGTTTTTTAAGGATGTGGCGGCACTGAACCCGATGGCCGCTTTACCGTTTCATTGGATTAACGAAAATCAGGAACACGCCGCGGATCGACGCGCCCTGCGCGCCACTGGCGATGTCGCAGCGATGGTCGGCATGTTGGCGAAGGTGCAGCAGTTCGCGCATGGCGTGACGCCGGATCACGCGCCGCAAGTACTCATTGCCCACGCTGCGTCGTCGATCGATGCACGCGTCGCGCGTCTCAGTACCATCGCGGTTGCGCATCCAAGTTCGTACACCAGGGAGACCCTCAAGCTGATTGTCGCCTTCGGATTCTTTCTTTGGTTTTGTCTCAAGCCCTTAGCTTTCTGGCAGACGCTATTACATATCGTGCCCTGGCTGTAGCCGCTACCCACCATTAGGCCGAGGTCGTCTGCAAAAAAATTTCGTTTAATCGCGATATGCATCGGCTTCGCCTCGCGTTATTGTTCGGTACCTTGCTGTCGATTGCCGGCGCCGATGCCGCCCCGCAGCCGCACGAGGTGACAATCACCTTTATTCACTTTAACGATCTACATGCGCATTTGATGCCGCATGCCGATGTCGTCCCGGATGCGCCGGCGGGGCAAGCCGCAAACAAAACCAAAGTTGTGGAGCGCGGCGGTCTGGCGCGTTTTGCTACACTGATCAAGCGTATTCGCGCCGATAATCCGCACAACGTATTAATGAATATCGGCGACACCTATCACGGCGGCGTCGAGGCATTCTTCACCCAGGGCAATGCCGTGGTCGATCCGGTGAATGCGCTCAATATCGATGTCGGCGTGCCGGGTAACTGGGATTTTGCCTATGGGCCGGCGGTAACCCGTTTGCGTTATACCGACACGCCGATGGCTGCGATCAACGAGATGATGGCGCCGATGCGCGCGCGCCGCGAACAAACTAACCCCATGGATGCCGAACAAGAACCGCGCGGTATGCGCCGACGTATGCGCGAACGGCGCGCCGCCCGCAGTGGCAGTGGACCGCTGGCGCCACCGGCCGGTGAGGCGCAAGCCATGGAAGGCATGATGCCTATGGGAAAGATCAAGCGGCCGAACTTCCCCAATCTCGCGGCGAACGTGACGTTCACTGCGCCGCCGATGCAGGCCGGTCACACGATTTTGCCACCGACTTTGATAAAGGAGATCGCCGGCGTAAAAATCGGATTCATCGGCATTACCTCCGACATCGTGCCGGAGATGCATCCGATGTTGGCGCTAGGCATGTCGTTCTTGAAAGGCGAAGACGCATATAAGGCGCTGGTTAATCGCTACGCCAAGAGCTTGCGCGAGCAGGGCGCGCAAATTGTGGTGGTCATGAGCGAGCTCGGTATTCATAAAGATTATCGCCTCGCGCAAATCGTCGACGCGGGCATCGACGTTTTCTTTTCGGCACATACACACGAAGCGGTTTTTACCCCGCTCACATCGAAAAGCGGTGCGCTCGTGGTGGAGGCCGGCAATGACGGTTATCTCGGGCGCATGGATATTACGTTGCGCGATGGCAAGATCAGCGCACACCATTGGCAATTGTTAACGGTCGATTCCACGATACCGGCCGATCGCGAAATGCAGGCCCTGGTCGATCGAGCGCGCGCACCGTTTCTCGCGAAGAACATCAATATGCGTCTGCCGACGCCGATGGGTGGCCAGGCACTGACGCAACCGATCGATCCGGTGGTGGGTCATATTCGCGGCAGCATCGATCGTACCGACGCCTTAGAGAGCAGCTTTAACGACACCTGGAGCGATATCTTGCGCGCGCAAGGGGATACGCAGATTGCACTCACCCCCGGCTTTCGCTTCGCTAGCACCATCGGCGCGATCCCGATTGAAGACAATACCGTTGCGACCGGGAAGGTGACGATCGAAGATGTGTATCGCTTGTTCCCGGTGCCGTATACGCTGGCTACGGCAAAGGTGAGCGGCGAGCATTTACGCGCGACGATCGAACAAGTGCTGACCAAGGTGTTCTCGCCTAATCCGTTCAACCAAGTCGGTGGCTGGATGGACGGGTACTCCGGTTTGCACATCGATCTTGATTTAGCGGCACCTGACGGCGCGCGCGTGCAGGCCATGCGCCTTGCGAATGATGATCGTGCCGTTGCCCCCACGACTCGCTTGACCATTACCGGGTGTAAACGCCCGCTCGACCAAGCCGATACCTTATGTAGCTATGGCGGATTCGAGGAAGTATCGCCCTTGATCAATGCCGCGACCGGACACGCCTGGACGCCGGTCGATTTATTTATCGACCGCTTAAAACACGGCGTGTTAGTACCGGTGCCGCGACACGATTTTGTCGATCGGAGCGCCATTCGTCGCTGGCCCGAGAGTCCATATGTGCAGCCGTTACCCGCGGCACCGCCGTGACCGGCATGTTGCCTACCAGCCACCCGAAGCGGGTCGATGCGTGTATCTTGCCCTGGCTGTCGCCTTGGCGCTGCGCCTCAGTCGGGGTGGGACTTGCTTCATGCTGGGGCTTAAGTGGGAAGTTGGGAGTACCCGCCTGCGCTAGGCTCGCGGGATGCGACTCTATCCGGTCGACTCGACTTCGATTGCGGCCTTGGCGTATGTCCCGGAACGCCGTGAACTTTGGGTGCGTTTCCATGGCCGCGGCCAGCTCTATGCGTATGAAGACGTTAGCGCCAGCGAATATCAGGCGCTGATGCAAGCCGAATCCAAAGGCGCCTTTATTAATCGACACATCAAACCGCGCCACCCCTACCGGCGGTTCCCGCATCGCTTGGCGTCGCACGCTTAGCATAAATTCGTCGTTACGACAATCGGCCACAAGTCGCACGTCGGCTGCGGCACTTGCTCGCACTATTGCCGGTCCGCTAACAGCACCCGCAGACTCTAAACGAGCGGGCTATTACAACGACGAGGACGACGATGGCTTCAAAGAGCAAGATCGCTGACATTCTCAAAAAAAATGCGACGCCGCTGTTAAACGATTGGCTGAAGGCGCAAACCTCGGCCGCGAGCTTGCGCCGCGATTTGATGCGCGAGGACGAGCTGCGCAATCAATCCGAAGATGTATTGCACCGTATCACGGCTGCGACACAAAGCGGCGATTTTGAGCGACTGGATAACGACAGCTGGCAAGACGTACGCGACCTGCTGGAGCGCATCGCCGCGAGCCGCGCCACGCAAGGTTTTTCTTCCTCTGAGACCGCCACTTTCATTCTGTCATTGAAGCAGCCGTTGTTTAGTAGCCTGCGTGCTGCCTGGGGCAATGACGGCGATAGTTTATTCGGCGATATCTGGGCCGCGACCACCATGATCGACAAACTTGCCTTGGTCACAACCGAGGCGACCCTCAAGGCACGCGAGGATCTGATCGCCCGCCAGCAGGCCGATATGTTGGAGCTCTCGACGCCGGTGGTAAAACTGTGGGACGGTATTTTGGCCCTGCCGATGATTGGCACGCTCGATAGCGCGCGCACGCAGGTCGTGATGGAGTCCTTATTGCAGCGCATTGTGGAAACCGGCTCGCAAATTGCGATTCTCGACATCACCGGCGTACCCACGGTCGATACGCTGGTGGCGCAACATTTGATCAAAACCGTCGCCGCCGCTCGACTCATGGGCGCCGACTGCATCATCAGCGGCATTCGTCCGCAAATCGCCCAGACTATGGTGCATTTGGCAATCGACTTGAGCGACATTATTACCAAGGCGACACTGGCCGATGCCTTCGTCACGGCGCTGCAAAAAATCGGTGCGACGGTGGCCGGCCGCGGCGGCAATGGTGCACGTAGCGCGAAGGCAACGTCTGCTACCGAACCCGTTCGGCGCTAGCTCGTTATGGATCGTATTCCTATTCTCAAGCTGGGGCCGTTTTTATTGGTAACGGTCCAAGTCGATATGCACGATCGACTGGCGATGCAATTGCAGGATGATCTCACCGGGCGCATTTCGCAAACCGGCGCGCGTGGTGTCTTAATCGATATCTCGTCTTTAGAAATTGTCGATTCCTTTATTGGCCGCATGCTGGCGAATATCTCCGCCATGGCGCGCGTGCTTGATGCCGAAACGGTTGTGGTCGGCATGCAGCCAGCGGTGGCTATTACCTTAGTGGAACTGGGCTTGTCTTTGCCGGGCGTGCGTACCGCGCTGAACGTCGATCGCGGCATGGCGCTGCTCAATACTGCGGTCGCGAACGATGCAGTGTTACCTCAGGACCTAAACATGGAAGCGGCTAACGAAGACCAGCAAGACGAATAAGGCCTGTGGCACAAATCGAAAAATCCGAACGGCTGGAACTAAAAGCCGAGTCCGACGTTGTATTGGTGCGCCAGGCGGTACGCAAGTGGGCGGCGGATTTACGATTTAGTATCGTCGATCAGACGAAGCTGGTAACCGCCGCCAGCGAGCTGGCACGTAACACCGTGGTCTACGGCGGCGGCGGCGCGGTTATGATCGAGAGTATCGTAGATGGCGTACGCAAAGGTCTGCGCGTCATATTCGAAGATCACGGGCCCGGCATCGAAGATATCGCGCTGGCGCTGCGTGACGGCTTTACCACCGGCGGCGGACTGGGCCTGGGTTTGGGTGGTGCAAAGCGCTTGGTTAACGACTTCCATATCGACTCGCGGCCGGGCGTCGGCACGCGCATAGAGATCGCAAGATGGCGTTAGGCGGCGTGCGTGCGGCGCAGTCGGTCTTTGTCAACGAGACCACACAAGTCGGAACTGCGCGACGTGCCAGTGCGTTTGCGGCGCGCGTGCTTAATTTCGACGAAACCGTATTGGGAAAGTTGGCGGTGGTAGTGACGGAGCTTGGGAACAATCTCGTGAAGCATGGCGGCGGCGGTGAATTGATGTGGCAGGCGGATGTACCGCATGCGCGCATGCAGGTGTGGGCCTTGGATCGCGGTCGCGGTATGCGCAATGTTGCCGAATGTATGCGCGACGGTTACTCCACCGCCGGTAGTCCCGGCACCGGCCTCGGTGCGGTGGCGCGAATGGCGCTGACGTTCGAGGTGTTTTCTCAACCCGAAGGCGGTACCGCAATCTATGCCGAGGTCGGCGCCGACGCGCCGACTCCGAGCGGTAACACCATCGGCGCCGTAAGCGTACCCCGGGTCGGCGAGGAGCTTTGCGGCGATGCCTGGACGGTGTTGCGCGACGCAACCTGGTCGCGGTTCATGGTGGTGGATGGCTTGGGCCATGGTCTGCACGCGGCGCAGGCGGCCGATGCAGCGCTGGAGGTATGGGAAGAAAATGCCCACCGCGTGGCGCCGACGGAATTTCTCGAGCGCGCCAATATCGCCTTGCGCTCGACGCGTGGCGCGGCGATTGCGGTCGCCTTCGCGGATCCGGCAAAGCGCGTATTACATTATGCCGGCGTGGGGAATATCAGCGGTTGTATTATCAGCTCGGCACTGAGCACGCGCAGCATGATTTCGAGCAATGGTACGGTCGGCATGGAAATGCGGCGGGTACAGGAATTTCATTACCCCTACGAATCCGGATCGCTCTTGGTCATGCACTCCGATGGGCTTAGCACGCACTGGCGTGTCGACCGCTATCCCGGTTTGATTCAACGTCACCCCGGCTTAGTGGCGGGTGTGCTGTATCGCGACCACAAGCGCGGGCGCGACGATGCGACCGTCTTAGTTGCTAAGTTGGATTCATGAGCGTCTTTCGCAAGACATTACTCTCGACCGATATTCGTTTAGAGCACGACGTCGTCCACGTGCGCCAGCGCGCGCGTCAGATCGCGAACTTGCTCGGCCTCGATGTGCAAGACCAGACGCGTGTGGCAACCGCGATCTCGGAGCTCGCGCGCAACGCCTACGCCTATGCCGGCGGCGGTAAGGTCGAGTTTTGGGTAGAAGTGAACGGTCAGCCCTTGTTGGCGGTACGGGTGCAAGACAAAGGACCCGGTATTCCGCATCTGCGACAAATTCTTCGCGGCGAGTACGACTCGGCCACCGGCATGGGCCTCGGGCTATTGGGCGCGAAGCGATTAATGGATCGCTTCGACGTGCAAAGCGATAACACCGGTACCAACATCTTATTGCATAAATATCTGCCGTTGACGGCACCGCGCCTGGACGACAAACGTCTGGTGGCGATCGTTGCCGAGCTTGCGAACGTGCGACCGCAAGGTCCGCTGGAAGAACTGCAGCAGCAAAATCGCGAAATGGTACAGGCGCTCGATGCCTTACGCGCTCGCCAGGAAGAGCTCGCGGCGCTCAATCGCGAACTCGAAGATACCAATCGCGGCGTCGTTGCGCTCTACGCCGAACTCGACGAAAAAGCCGATTACCTACAGCGTGCGAACGAGACCAAGACGCGCTTTCTAGCGGACATGACGCACGAATTTCGCACACCGCTCAATTCAATATTGAGTCTATCGCGCTTGTTGCTGGATCGAGTCGACGGTCCGCTGAATCGAGAACAAGAGCATCAAGTGGCGCTGATTCGCAAGGCCGCGTCGTCGCTATCCGATCTCGTAAACGATTTGCTGGACATTGCCAAGGTCGAGGCCGGGCGGCTCGGGGTCAAACCGCGACCGTTCGATATCGCGGATTTGTTCGGCGCTTTGCGCGGTATGCTGAAGCCGTTGCTGGCGGCGAATACCTCGGTGCAGCTCGTGTTCGAGGAACCGGTCGATGTCGGCATCATGCTGAGCGATGAAGCGAAAATCTCGCAAATCCTGCGCAATTTTATTTCCAATGCCTTGAAGTTTACCGAATCCGGCGAGGTTCGCGTGCGCGCCGCGCGTGGTCCAAACGACACGGTGCTATTGTCCGTGAGCGATACCGGCATCGGCATCGCGCCCGAGGATCAAGAGCGTATCTTCGAGGAATTTGTGCAAGTGGAATCGCCCTTGCAGCGACGCACCAAAGGCACCGGACTAGGCTTGCCGTTGTCGCGCAAGCTCGCGCAATTACTTGGCGGCGACGTCATGGTGACCAGTCGCATCGGTGAGGGTTCAACTTTCGCCGCGCGCATCCCGCTGACTTACGCCGGCCCGGCCGAGGTGCAGCTGCATCCGGACGCACACGCGGCGCTCGATTACAGTGTGCGCAGCGTCTTGGTCATCGAAGACAACGATGAGTCGCTATTGTTCTATCAGAAGTGTCTGACCAAGGCCGGCTATCACGTGCGTGCCGCGCGTGATCTCAAGACTGCGCGCGAGATTCTCGCGCATAAAAAACCGATTGCCGTGGTCGCCGATATTTTGCTGGAGGGGGAAGATGCATGGAATTTCATTTCCGAATTAAAGTCCGACGCCGATACTAAGGAAATCCCGGTGGTCGTCACCACGGTGCTCGATAGCGAGCGTCGTGCACGGTCCTTAGGCGCGGCGGCGTTTCATATGAAGCCCGTGAGTTGCGACTGGTTGGTCAAAACCATTGAGCAGCTGACCGAAACTACCGAAGTGGTATTGATGATCGATGACGACGCCGCTGCACGCTATGTATTGCGCGGCCTCCTTGGGGCACGCTACCGCTTGGTGGAGGCGGAGACCGCCAGCGCGGGTGTCGAATTGGCGCAAAGTATTAAACCGGCTGCAGTCGTGCTCGATTTTTACATGCCGGACATGGATGGGTTTACCACGCTGTCGCAACTGCGCCAAAATACCGTCACACGCACTACCCCCGTCGTGATGTATACCTCGAAAGAACTTGCAGCCGAAGAGTGTAGCCGCTTGGAACAAATGGGCGCGGTGCTTTTAAGCAAGAGCGATACGACTGACACCCGCAACGAGGCAGCGGAGGTCGTGGCCCAGGCCTTGGCGCGGGCGCGCTCGAGTGTCACCTCATGACGGTGTTACAGCGCGTCGCAACCATATTATTGGTCGACGACGATGAGGCGATGCGTTATACGTTGGCGCGGGTGCTGCGCCGCGCCGGATACAATATCGTCGAGGCAGCGAACGGCAACGCCGCGATCCAGCGTGCGCAAGATCATCCCGATCTCATTGTCCTCGATGTGCGTCTGCCGGATATCGACGGTATCGAGGTGTGTCGTCGCCTCAGGGCCGATCCGACCACCGCGTCAATCCCGATCTTGCAAGTGTCCGCCGAACGCATCAGCGCGCAAGATCAGGTCGAAGGCCTCGAGGTCGGGGCCGATGCCTATCTCATTCATCCGATCGATAGCGCAGTATTGACCGCCACCGTCAAGGCACTATTGCGCGTGCGCGAATCGGAGCGCGCGCTGGCGCAAAGCGAGCGATTCTTTCAGGTCGTCGCCGAGGCGATTCCGCAAATGGTCTGGTCGGTGCGGGTCGACGGCCGCGCCGAATATGTGAATCGCCATTGGCTCGACTACACCGGCGTCAATCTACCGCTAGAACACGGCCGTTGTTGGACCGCCGCGGCACATCCGGACGAGCAGGCGCGCGCAACACAAGACTGGCACGCGGCGCAGCGCGACGGCATCGCGTTCGAGGGCGAGTACCGTTTACGCCGGATCGACGACACCTATCGTTGGTTTTTGGTCCGTGCCATGCCGCTGAGCGACGAACATGGCGTCGTGCAAAAGTGGTTCGGCAGCTGCACCGACATCGATGTGCGTCTACGTGCGGAGAAGGCCCTGGCCTCAGAGAAGGAACGGCTGGCAGTGACGCTCGAGAGTATCGGCGACGGTGTTATCACGACCGATGCCGAGGCGCGTATCGAATTGATGAACCCGGTAGCGGAAGCGCTGACCGAGTGGAGCCAAGCCGAAGCCAGCGGACGCGCCTTGAATGAGATTTTGCGCTTGCTCGATGCGCGCACGCGGCGGCCGCTCGAAAATGGTATCGAATCCGGCACGACACCGGAGCGGCGTCTGATTTTAATCGCGCGCAACGGCGAAGAGCGCATGATCGAAGTCGCAAGCGCGCCGATTCGCCAACGGGGCGCCGGCATGGGTTCGGTGGTGGTGCTGCGCGACGTCACCGCGAAACAACGGTTGGAAGAAACCTTGATCAAGACGCAGAAACTCGAATCGCTCGGCGTCTTGGCCGGCGGTATCGCGCACGATTTCAATAATTTGCTGACCGCGATTCTCGGAAACATTTCCCTCGCGCGCCTGCCTGGTATTGATGCCGATGAGTTACTGACCGAGGCCGAGAAGGCCTGCCTGCGTGCGCGCGGATTGACACAACAATTGTTGACCTTCGCCAAGGGCGGTGCACCGATTAAGAGAGTGATCAGCTTGGAATCGGTGGTACGCGAGGCAGCAGAATTTTCCGTGCGCGGATTGCGCGCGCAATGTGCCTTCGAATTCGCGAGCGACTTGCCCGAGGTCGAAGCCGATGCCGGTCAAATTGGTCAGGTGGTACATAACTTGGTATTGAATGCCGCCGAGTCGATGCCGGAAGGCGGTACGATTCGCGTCTCGCTGACGCGCTTGGGGAATATCGATCAACCTGCGGTGCAGCTCGCCATTGCCGATTCCGGCACCGGTATTCCGGAGAAATATCTCGGCAAGGTTTTCGATCCTTACTTTACTACCAAACAAAAGGGCAGCGGGCTTGGTCTCGCGGTGGTGTATTCCATCGTCAAGAAGCACGATGGCGAAGTCGCGGTCGAGTCACATGCCGGTCGCGGCACGCGATTCACCATCACGCTGCCGGCGGTTGCACGGGTGCACAAGACGCGACCGCCGACACCAGCGGCGAGCGTCGACGGCGGCCGGATATTATTAATGGACGATGAGGACGCGATTTTGCAATTCGCGCGTCACGTTTTGACCAAGCTCGGATACAGCGTCAGCACCGTGCGCGACGGTGCCTCGGCGATTGCGCGCATCGAGCAAGCCATAGCAAACGGCGAACGTTTTATCGTGGCGATTCTCGATTTGACCATTCCCGGCGGTATGGGCGGCAAGGAGTGCGCCGCGGCGCTACGGCAGTGCGATCCTGGCCTGAAGCTGGTCGCTGCTAGCGGTTATTCCACCGATCCCATTATGTGCGAACCTCATCAGCACGGTTTCGATGGCGTCTTGGCGAAGCCGTTTTTACCGGAAGAATTGGTGTCTTTAATCGGAGTATTGCTGTCGCCGCACTGAGGTCACGGCCCCTGATGGGCCAAAAGGCGGATACGCCACGCTGAGCCTGTTGATTTAGGGTGCCGACATTATGGTATCCGCGATCAGGAGGTTCTTATGCTAAGGATAGCGCAGCGGATGTGGCGGCGAACGGCTTGGCTGCTACTGGCCGCCTCGGTCAGCACCGCCTGCGTCGGCGATCGGCCGTTTACGTCGCCGCGCACGTATTACGTTGCCACCAACGGCAGCGATTTGCACAACGGACGTTCGCTTAGTTCGGCGTTTCGTTCCATCAACCGCGCCATTTCGGCGGCGAATCCTGGCGATACAATCGAAGTCCGCGGCGGCGTTTATCCCGGCGGCATTACCATTTTTACTCCCGGTGTCGCGCAGGCGTGGATCCGCATGCGGCCGTATCGTGACGAAAAAGTGGTGATCGATGGCACCGGCCGCACGCACGCGGTGTATTTTTATAATCCGCAATTCGTGCCGATGTATTGGACCTTGGAAGGCTTCGAGATTCGCGGCGGCGAGGAATACGTCGTCAAAATCGATACGCCTTACGTGCAATTGCTGAATAATAATCTTTACGGCTCGAAGGCCGATATCGTTAAGTTGGTGCAGACGGCGCATCACGTCGTGATCAGTGGTAACGAGATTCATCACAACCGTGCGCCCAACGGTGCCAATGCTCAAGGCGTCGATATCGTCGGCGCGAGTGACGTGGTGATCGCGCGTAATTACGTACACGATATTCCGTCGATCGGCATGTACGCCAAAGGTAGCGCGAGTAATATCGTGTTCGAATATAACCGCGTAGAGAACATCTTCCAGCGCGGTATCATGCTCGGTCAGTCAACCGACTTGGAATTTCTGGATCGACGCCGGCCTTACGAAACGTACGACAGCATCATCCGTTACAACACGGTGCGCAATACCGGCAGCGCCTGTCTCGCTACCGCATCTTCTTCGAACGTGCAGATTCACCACAACCTGTGTGAGAACGCCGCGACGCAGGCGCACGGTGCCATCTTCGTATCGAACGAATCGGAGTTACATCAAGCCGGCAGCCGTATCGATATCAGCGACAACGTCGTGCTCGGTGCGGGTACGCGCCCGGTGGTATACATCGGCCCCGACGCGCTGACGGCGGCGGACAGCCTGCGCATGGAGCGCAATCGTTATTGGACCAAGAACGGCGCTGCGGCCGTGCGCTTTTCTTGGGAGCGCGGTGCGCGCCGTAACGATGCAAGCAACGCCAGTATTTGGAATGTCTCGTTCGGCGAATGGCAGCGCCGTACCGGTCTCGAGACACGCAGTCGCGTTATCGCGGTTGCGGATCAGGCCGATTGTGTGGGCGCCAGATGTGCCGCCAGTATCCGTACACCGCAGCTCGCTCGGCCCTAAGTCCGATACTCGCTTAGGGCTTAAGGCTTAAGCTGCGGCGCACGGTCGAGCCAGGTCCGGCGCGGTCAACCATGTCACCTCAAACATAGGGAAATCATTATGTTCAGAACGGAATTCGCAAAATCGGTTTTGTTCGGTACGGTGCTGAGCGCCGGCCTCTTGCTCAGTGCCTGCGGTGGTGGGAGCGGCGGCGGCACCGGCTCCAGCAGTAATAGCACG
>CAZCAK010000006.1:0-9392 GCA_964496605.1 uncultured Acidiferrobacteraceae bacterium
GCGCGATACGTTCATCGATCGAGCCGCGTTCGATGCCTGGGAGGGGCGCTACGGCGCGCGTCTGCGCACAGAGCAGAGTCGCGATGAATCACGAAAGACCGCTATGGATCGCGTCAATCCGAAATATATTTTGCGCAATTATCTGGCGCAAAATGCCATTGAATTGGCGCAGCGACGCGATTACTCAGAAGTTGATCGCTTATTGAAGCTACTCATGCATCCCTTCGATGAGCAGCCTGAGAATGAGCGCTACGCCGCGCCACCGCCGGAGGCGGCGCGACACATCGCGGTGAGTTGTTCGTCCTAAATAAGCCGCTACACACAGCCGGTCGGTTTGGGTAAGCCGCCGTATTTCGTGATCGGTTTCATCGGTCCCGTCATCCAGAGCTTAAATAGCGCGCTCTGGTCTTCCTCAATGTATTTCGCGAATTTGCGAATCGGCGGGACCACGCCGAACTCCTCGTAATATTGTCGCGCCTTCAGGATGTGATTCCACTTCACGTCGTCAAGCACCATGCCGTCGGTATCGGCCATTGCGCGCGCAACCTCCGGCGTCCAGGCGTCGCGGTCGAGGAGATAACCGTCTCCGTCACGTTCTATTTGCATAAATGCCTCGCAGATGTAGGGCCCGGCGCTGCGGATCGAAGGCCGGCGCCGGCGGCGTCACTATATAGGCCTTGTTCGCGCTATGCCATCGTGACGCCGGCGCGTATGCTGCGGGCTTCACATTCATTCGATAGGCAACGACATGAGTAAAGGTATCGAGAAGAAAAAGGAATCCAAGAAAAAACCGGCGAAAACCATGATGGAGAAACGCGCCGCGAAGCGTTCCAAAAAGGACTCGAAGGGCAAGATCTAGCACGGAGTGCTGTTAGCCGGCGGCCTTAAGTGTGACCGGGTCGATCTCGATGCTGTGTGCGGCATCGGCGAGCAATAACCGCGCCTCTTGAATGGTGCAATGCAATAGCAAATTGCGCTGCGCCAGCTTGGCCAAGGCCAGCGTCGTGCCCGCCGGTAAGTTGACGACGCTGAGATTCGGTAGCTTTACCAAGGCGGCGTTATTTTGTTGCCACCAAGTGTCGGCGACGCGGCCGCCGTAAGTGTATATAAAGACGCGCGCGGCGCGGTTGCAGGCCTTGCGTATGCTCTTTTCGTCCGGCTGACCGACTTCAATCCATAAATCGACCGCGCCGGTAAGGTCTTTTTTCCATAGCGCCGGCTCGTCTTCGTTGCTCAGGCCTTTGCCGAAGGTCAGCGCCGCGTCGGCATGCAGCGCGAACGCCAGTAGTCGCACCATCATGCGCTCATCAGTTTCGGACGGGTGGCGCGCGATCGTGAGTGCGTGATCGGCGTAGTAGTTTCGATCGAGATCGGCGATCTTTAATGTCGCCTTAAAAATGGTTGCGTTAAGCGCCATGCCGCTGCAGATAGGAATGTGAAGGTGCCGGCGGGCATGATAGCGTATTCGTTTTCAATGCGGCGACAAGTAACGTGCATATTTGGGTCGATGCCGACGCCTGCCCGGCGGTTATAAAGGAAATTCTCTATCGCGCCGCCGAACGTATGCAGGTGCCGCTGACACTAGTGGCGAATCAGCCGCTGCAAGTGCCGCGTTCGCGGTGGATCACGACCCTGCAAGTCGCGAGCGGCTTCGATGTCGCCGACAATAAAATCGTGCAGCGTGCGCAGGCGGGCGATCTTGTCATTACTGCCGACATACCGCTTGCGGCGCAAATCGTCGAGAAGGGCGCGCATGCGTTAAACCCCCGTGGCGAGTTGTATACGCCGGACAATATTAAGGAACGACTGGCGCTGCGTAATTTCATGGGTGAGCTGCGTAATAGCGGCGTACCGACCGGCGGCCCGGCGCCGTTAACGCTTGCCGATCGGCAGGCGTTCGCGAATCAACTCGATCGATTGCTAACCAAGTTTAAGGGCGCCCGCTAAATGCTCCCCAAAAAAGGGCGCATGAATGTCGTACGGCCGCTTCCAATGTAGGCCCGCGATGCTATCGCGAAAGGAATAAGCAAATGCAGGGAAGGGTGCGTGGGGCCGGCCGGGCGCCGAGCTGGAGTTAATTAAATCTGCCAGCTGGGAATAAAACCTCCGCATCGCTGTTCACCTTGATGCAACCGGTGCTCTGCCGGTGCGGCGCGAATGCGTCATTCCTAACGACATCGAGGATTTTTACTGTGAAAATGCTTAACCCCATCGCATTCTTGTTATTGTTTGGTGCCGCGAGTCTGGCGCATGCCGGCGCAACCGATGACGCCCAGACCCATCTAAAGGCCATTGGTAGCGGCAATGTCGATGGCATCATGCAGGCCTACGGCAACAATCCCAATTTCCAATGGGTTGGTGGCCCGCTTAACGGCGATTACGTTGGGGCCGAAAAGATCAAAGAAGTATGGACCAAGTTCACTAAGGCCAACGCACCCCTGGAAGTGAACGCGACTAAAGTCGAGGAGAGCACCAACCCGGCCGGCAGCACCGTGACCGCGAATGTCGAGTTCAAGGGTAAGAATACGATCAAGGTCCGTTACGTCATGTTATTTCGTGACGGCAAGCTCGTGAACGAAATCTGGCAAATCGATCCCAAACTTGCGTTAAGCTACTAGGCTGAGTATCGCTGGGCAACATCGCGCGCGACGCGCGCGATGTTGCATCAGTCACGGGATCGAACCGATCGCTATGCAGCACTTAATTGCCGAACACATTCCACGCCTACGTCGTTACGCGCGCGCCTTGCTGCAGAATGTGGCGACCGCGGATGACTTGGTGCAGGACACCCTCGAGCGCGCTTGGTCGCGCCGATCATTATTTCGGGCCGGCAGCGATTTACGCGCCTGGCTTTTTACCATCATGCACAATATTTTCGTCAATCAATATCATCGCACGGCAAGCGCGCCCGCGACCGTGGCATTAGAGGACGAGGCGTTTCAAATCGCCGCGATCGCCAACGCCGAAGGTAATGTGGTGATTCGCGATCTCGCCGCGGCGTTGCAACAATTAAATCCAGATCTGCGCGAGGTCGTCTTGCTGGTCGGCGTCGAGCAGATGTCTTATGAAGAGGTGGCGCAAATTTTACAGATTCCGCTTGGAACTGTGATGTCGCGCCTCTCGCGCGGGCGCGAACGTCTGCGTAGCTTGATGAGCGGCGGCGCACCGGCCGCGACGACGCTGCGGAGAATCAAATGACGACGCCAATCACCGAACACGATTTACACGCCTACGTCGATGAAGCGCTCGACGCGGCGCGCCGCGCCGAGGTCGAGTCCTATCTCGCGGATCATCCGGCCGACGCCGAACGTGTACGCGCCTATCGCGAGCAGAACCGTGCGCTCGCGGCGATGTTCGATCCGGTGTTGAGCGAACCGATTCCGGAATCGCTAGCGACGCCGCGGCGTCGTATGTCATTCGGCATCCGTGCCGGCGCCATCGCCGCGTCGCTGGTTGTGGCGGCAAGTCTTGGCTGGTTTGCGCGCGGTTTCAGCGGCACGGAACCGGTCGCGGTTGAAAGCTTCGCCCAGCGCGCGCTCGTGGCGCATGCGGTGTACGCGCCGGAGGTGCTGCACCCGGTCGAGGTCAATGCCGCGCAAGAACAACACCTAGTCGGTTGGTTATCGAAACGGCTCGGTACTGCGGTGCGCGCGCCGAGCCTGCACGATGCCGGATTCGATCTCGTCGGCGGGCGCTTATTGCCGGCGACACCCAAGCCCGCGGCGCAATTCATGTATCAAAACGCGCAAGGCACGCGGCTGACGCTCTACGTGACGCCCGATACCGCGACCGCGGCCACCGCGTTTCGTTTCGAACGCAGCGGTGAGGTGAGCGCATTTTATTGGGTCGATAATAATGTTGGCTATGCACTGGCGGGCGAGCTCGAGCGACCGGTGTTACTCCAGATCGCCGAAGCGGTATATCGCGGTTTGAATCGTTAAGCCGTGTCGCGACCGCGACTCTGATCGGCTTGCGTACAATCGACGCTGGTCCTAGAGTGAACGGATTATTCCGTGATCGTTGAGGCTCTGATGACCCATCTCCGCCTGAGCGCCGCTGTCATGCTCGCGCTCAATCTGTTCGCGTTTTCTGCGGTAGCGAAGGAAGTGAATGTTAGCGACGGAGGCCATCGCCTCAACGGCAATCTCGAACTTGCAAATGGTAAGACCCTTGCCGACGGTGTGATCGTCATTACGCACGGCGGTCTGGCGCACAATAAGATGGAGATGATGGCGTATCTGCAAAATGCGCTGAAGGAAAAGGGCTACAACACACTGGCGATCAATCTGAGTCTCGGCATCGATAACCGTCATGGCATGTATAACTGCGCCGTGACGCATCGACATCGCAATGAAGATGCCGCGCACGAGATCGACGCCTGGGTCGCATGGCTAAAGCGCGACGGTGCGAAACGCGTCGCGGTGCTCGGCCATTCGCGCGGCGGTGCGCAAACTGCGCTCTATGCCGCCGAACATACCGATCCGCTGGTAAAGGCGGTCGTGCTGATGGCGCCGGCGACGCGCGAGAATAGCGATGCCGACGATTATCGTGAACGCAGCGGCAAGGCGCTGGGGCCAACGCTGGCCAAAGCCGAGGCGCTGGTCCAGGCCAAGAAAGGCGATACCGTACTCAAAGGCGTAGGTCTTATGTCCTGCGCCAACACCCGCGCGACTGCTGCCAGCTTTGTTTCTTATTATGGTGCCAATGCGCAAGTCGATGCGCCGGCACTGATTCCCAAGATCAAGCAACCGACTCTGGTCTTGGTTGCCGGCGATGACGAAGTCGTGCCGGATTTGGAGCCGAAGATATCGAGCTTAGTCGATGGCAAGCGCGTGCAGATGAAAGTTATCGAGGGCGCAGATCACTTCTTTCGCGATCTCTATACCGACGACGCGGTAGATACGATCGATGCCTTTCTAAAGGGCGCGGGCTACTAAGCGCGACTCAACTGTCGATGGTGGGAAATTCATCGGCGTATTTGCTAATCCATTCCATCGCCGCCTGCTGACTCGTGAGCGCGCGTCCCTGCGTGCGCATGACCTCGTGTCGATAATGTTCGATGTGGCATAACTGCTCGACCATGCGTGCGGCGTAGAAGTCGTCGCGACTAACGAAGCGCACGCCGATGAGATAATGCGTTTCGTTACGTTGACACCAGGCGACACGCGCCTGCGCCTCGAACGGCGGGCGCACGCTGGCGATGCGTACCCGCACGCGACTGCCAGCGGTCCAGGGTGTGCGACTATTGAAAGCGACGCCGCCGAAGCCAATATTGCTTAATGTGTGTTGCGTCTCAGACGGGGCGTGTTCCGGCTCTACCTCGACCGGTACATCGGTGGGGTGGCGGATATAGCGTCGTGGGGTCATGATTCGTTCCATGCGGTCTCCCTTGAACGGAGTCATTGCGACCAGCGCCTGTTGTACCGCATTGCGCGCGCCAACAAAAGCGCCTTACCGGTGTCGTCCAGCGGCGCTATCTAGACACGAGCCTGCTGAAAACTTTCGCGCGCGCCGCGTGTCCGAAGGCACACGGACCGCCGAACGAGACTGGGCCGAATGAGATTGACATGAGCACGACCACCGAAGAGCTGCGGCCGCACGCCAAGACCGCGTTTAATATTCTAATCGCCATCAGCCTATCGCATTTTCTTAACGATATGCTGCAATCGCTGCTACCGGCGATTTATCCGATCCTTAAGGGCAACTATGGCCTTAGCTTTGCGCAAATCGGCGTCTTGACGTTTGTATTTCAAGTCACCGCTTCGCTACTCCAGCCGGCGGTGGGTTATTACATCGACCGCAAGCCCAAGCCATATTCGCTTGTGGCCGGCATGGTATTCACCTTGGCGGGTTTAGTCCTGCTATCGCAGGCGGCGAGTTATCCGTTGCTGCTGCTGGCAGCGGCGTTGATCGGCACCGGCTCGTCGGTGTTTCATCCCGAGTCTTCGCGTGTCGCGCGCATGGCGTCCGGCGGTCGGCACGGGCTTGCGCAATCGGTCTTTCAAGTCGGCGGTAACGCCGGCTCTGCGATCGGACCGCTGCTCGCGGCCTTAATTGTCTTACGCTATGGCCAAGGCAGCATCGCTTGGTTCTCGCTCGCGGCGCTGTTGGCGATCGTGTTGTTGTTTAACGTCGGCCATTGGTACAAAAGCCACGGGCTGCAGAGCTTGAAGGCGCATGGGCAACGCGACCAGCGCCACGTCGCACTTTCGCGCCGCCAGTTGTGGTGGGCGCTCGGTGTATTGCTGGCGCTGATCTTTTCCAAGTTCTTTTATATGGCGAGCCTCACCAGCTACTACACGTTTTATTTGATTCAACGCTTTCACGTGTCGGTGCAAAGCGCGCAATTACATTTGTTTATTTTCCTCGCCGCGGTCGCAGTCGGCACCATCGCCGGCGGTCCGATCGGCGATCGCATCGGCCGCAAGGCGGTAATCTGGGCGTCGATACTTGGGGTCCTGCCGTTCACGCTGCTATTGCCTTATGCCAATTTGTTTTGGACGGGCGTGCTGGTGATTCCCATCGGCATCATCCTCGCATCCGCGTTTCCCGCCATCGTGGTCTACGCCCAGGAACTCATGCCGGCGCGCGTCGGCACCGTCGCGGGTATCTTTTTCGGCTTCGCATTCGGTTTGGGCGGGATCGGCGCTGCGGCCCTCGGGGCACTTGCGGATCGCAGCGGCATTGAATTCGTCTACCACATCTGTGCGTTTCTGCCGATTATTGGCCTGCTGGCGGCTTTTTTGCCCGACGTTAAAACGCCGCGCGCGACGCCGCACGCGGTCGATATCGCGGCCGGTAATGAAAGCTGAGCCGCCCGCTTGTTCGGCTAATTAGCGGCTGCTATCCGTTTACGAGGCTTAGCTATTAGCGGCTTCTAAGAGAAGGAGCGCGGTAGGTCGCACGGCGGTCGGCGGCGATTAAGCCGCGCGGCGCTCACGCCTTAGCGATCACCCCAGAGATAGCTTTCGCCATATTGCGTCTATGCGCATCGACGTAAAAAATGCGCCCCGGGGATACTACGGCCGCCGCGCAAAAAAAAGATAGATCATGCGCCGCGGCACTCTAACTTTCTTACGCTCGTGCTCGGCTGGATTACGGCGAATGGCATAGTTCATGCTCGCTAAATCGGTCGACACCGTGCTCGCTCGGCGGGACCGGTATGCGGGTTCTATAGTTATACAAAAGTCATATCTGGTTGAGGAAATGCTGAGATTAGGTTCTGTGTCACCGACCGGAAACGGAATTCGCTTCGGTATTCGCCACAAGATTATCGCGGTCCTTCTGGTCGTGCTGACGCTGGCGATGACGGTGACTGGCTGGTTTATGATTCGTCATATGCGCGACAGCATGGAGCGCGAGGCGAATCACCGCCGCAGCTTCTTCGTCGGCTTCGTCGCACAATCCTTGGTTTATAACGTCGTCGGTCACGACTACCACACGCTGCAATTACTGCTCGACGAGATGACGCGCGCACCGGAAATTTCTTATGCCAAGGTGCTCAGCGGCAAAGGCAATGTGATGGCGGAATCGGGTCACTGGCCGCCGCGCGCGACCGATGCTTTATTGACCGAACCGATCGTGCACGACGGCCACATCGTCGGCCAAGTTATGATCGCGTTCGATAAACGCGTGGCAACCAAGCAAATCGAGGCGCAAAAAAATCGCCTGATTGCCAACGAATTTATCGTGACCTTGCTCATCGCGCTCGGCGAGTTCGCCGCCTTGTCATATCTCATCGTGCGACCGCTGCGCACCATCGGCCGCGCGCTGGATTCCGGTGTCGATGCCGAAGGTCGTATCGTCTACGATATCCCCAAGGTGAGTCACGACGAAATCGGCCGCCTGGCACTGCAATTTAATTTCCTACGCGATCAATTGAACGCCGCAAACGATAAGCTCAAATCGCGTATGGAATTTGCCGACGAGCAATTGCGTCGGAGTAACGTCATCTTGAAAAATCAATCGGAAGAATTGCAGCGCATGAATCAGGAGCTTCTGCAATTATCCGTGACCGACGCCTTGACCGGCTTATTCAATCGGCGCCACATCGAATCGACCATCGATCGCGAAATGGATTTGACGCGGCGCCACGGTAATCCCTTCGGCTTGATTTTGATCGACATCGATCACTTTAAGAACGTCAACGATAATTACGGGCACGTCGTGGGTGATAAGGTGTTGCGGCACGTTGCCCAAACCTTATCTCACGAATTACGCTCCGGCGATGTGGTCGGGCGCATCGGTGGCGAAGAATTTGTGGTCGTGTGTCGCCATTTGGATATGTATCAATCGATCGAGGTCGCCGAAAAATTGCGCGCCTTGGTTGAGCGCACACCGTACGTTGACGAGCAATTAACGGTGCGCATCACCGTCAGTATCGGCGTCGCGACGTTCACGCCGCGGGATAATATGATCGGTACCGCAAACGCGTATTTGCATGCCGCCGACCGCGCGCTGTACCACAGTAAGCGCAACGGGCGCAATCGTGTGACCCACGTACTCCAAATCGGCGGCGGCTTCGCACCGATGGAGGAAATTCTTTGAATGACTTGATGCGAGTAGTGGCGCTATGCGCCGTGCTGCTCACACCGCTCGCAACAACGGCGCACGAGCCAACCACTCCGGCGCCGATTCGATTCGGCTCGGTAGCGATGGATGTGCCGGTGGAAATGGAGCGGCGCCTGGCACCGCTTACGGAATATCTGTCACGCACCCTGCGTCGACCGGTGGTCCTGATCTTATCGCCTGATATGCCGTCGGCGATTCGCCAAGTTGCGCAGGGCGGCGTCGATATCGCTTATCTTACGCCCATCGCCTACACCGATTCGCGCCGCCAAGCGCCAACGCGTTTGATTGCGCGCACCGTGACCAACGGCAAGCCGGATTTTCGGTTAATGATTGTCGTGCGCAAGGACAGCGCGATTCATCGCGTCGCCGATTTGGCTGGCAAGAGTTTCGCCTTCGGTGATCACGCGGCGCTATTGCAGCGCGCGGTGGTGGTCGGCGCCGGCATCCCGCTGCAAAAACTCGGCGAATACGAATTCCTCGGTCATTACGACAATATCGCACGCGGTGTATTAAGCGGTGATTTCGACGCGGGCATTTTAAAAGATACCAGCGCGTACGAATGGGAAACGAAGGGGCTGCGGATTTTATACACCTCGCCGGCGCTGCCCCCATACAATATCACCGCGCGCGCCGGGCTCGAGCCCGCAGTCGAGCAGGCCTTGCAGCGTGCATTGTTGGCGCTTGATCCACATCGCCCCGAGGACCGTCGCGTTATCCAGGCGCTCGATCCGGCGTACGACGGCTTCGCGCCAGTGACGGATCGCGACTACGATGTCGTGCGCCGCTTAATTAAACCGTTTCAAAACTAATTCCAACGCTTC
>CAZCAK010000006.1:9492-18101 GCA_964496605.1 uncultured Acidiferrobacteraceae bacterium
CGCAGCGGCGCGCTAAGACGCTTCACGGATACTGACCGGCAGATTATGCGCGCATCGGAATTCGCCCCCACGCTTCGCCCTCTTTGCTGAACTACCGGCGCGGTCGCGAGTCCACTGGTACAATAAGTCCGCCGATTTTCTAAAAATTAATAAAGGAGTGTATCGATGGGCATTTCGATGTATCAGGCGTCGGTTCCGGTCTTCATTCGCATTCTCACCAACCTCAGTAATGTACTCGCGAAAGGCGAGGCGTACGCGACCGCGCGCAAGATCGACCCCAGCGTTTTGTTAAACAGCCGCTTATTTCCCGATATGTTCCCGCTGGTGCGTCAAGTACAGATCGCGACCGATAATGCCAAAGGCGGCGGCGCGCGGCTCGCGGGACTGGAGCCGCCGAAGTACGACGACAACGAGGCGAGTTTCGCCGATCTCAAGGCGCGGCTCGATAGAACCACCGCCTTCCTCAATACGCTTAAACCCGCGCAAATCGACGGCTCGGAAGACAAGGCGATTAATCTAAAGCTCGGCAGCCGCGAATTGAGTTTCAAGGGGCTACCGTATCTGACGAATTTGGTGCTGCCGAATATTTATTTTCACGCCACCACTGCTTATAACATTCTGCGCCACAACGGCGTTGAGGTCGGCAAGCAAGATTATCTCGGCAGTAACTAAGCGCGGTCGGTACAGTGACACAAGGGATTTGGTACGCCATTGGCGCGTACGTGGCGTGGGGCTTGTTGCCGATTTATTTGCATTGGCTGCGGCAAGTCCCACCCCTGCAGATCGTCGCGCATCGTATTGTCTGGGCGTGCGTATTGCTGGGCGTCATTGTGTTCGCCACGGAAGGCGCGCGCGTATTTCGCCGTGCGGTATCGCAGCCGCGCGTGCTCGCCATTTACACCGCCGCGGCGGTATTGATCGCAATCAATTGGCTGGTATTCGTCTGGGGCGTTGCGATCGGCCAGATCGTCGAGGTGAGCCTCGGTTATTTTATTAATCCCTTAGTCAGTGTCGTACTCGGAATTGTTTTTCTCGGCGAACGGCTGCGCGGTTGGCAGTGGCTACCGATCGCTTTGGCGGCGCTGGGTATGCTCTATCTCACCGCCATCCACGGGACGGTGCCGTGGATCGCCCTAGCCTTGGCGTTTTCCTTCGGCGTCTATGGCCTGGTCAAGAAGACCGCGCCGCTCGGCGCACTGTTTGGGCTCACGCTCGAAACCGCGATATTACTCATTCCCGCGACGGCGTATTTGTTCTACGTCGAGGCGCACGGGAGCGGTGTCTTTACGCATGACGCCGGCGCGCTCACGCTATTATTGATCGGTTCCGGCGCCGTGACCGCCGTGCCTTTGTTATTATTTGCCGCGGCTGCGCGTCGCATTCCGTTATGGCTAATCGGCATGTTGCAGTATATTGCACCGACGCTGCAGTTCTTGCTCGGGGTTTTCGTCTATCACGAGCCGTTCGCGCGCAATCAGCTAATTGGCTATAGCCTGGTGTGGCTCGCATTGTTTATTTTTGCCGCCGAAGGCGTCGTCGCGCATCGCAGCGCCAAGAGTTCAACCCACAACCCAAGGAAATAACAATGAAGCAGAAAGCGATAGTGGTCTTTGCATTAAATTTGGTTCTATTCTGGTTCGGTGCCGCGATGTCGGCCAATGCGGCGGATGCCGCGGGGATGTTTACCGTGCGCGCGAGCACGAAGGCTCCCGATGCCGTGGTGCAAGCGGTCGAGGCCTATGCCAAAGAAAAGAAATGGCAGTATATCGGCGCGAACAAGGTCAAAAACGGCGAAGTCACCTTAGTGAAGGTCTGTATCCCGGAAGTCGGTAAATTGCTCTGGCCCTTAGGTCTGCAAGTCGGCGCCATGCTGCCGTGCGGTAATCTCGCGGTATATAAAAAGGGCACTTCTACCGAAATCTCGCTACTGAACGCGCAATATATGAATTTGATTTATCCACATCCGGAAGTGGAGAAGGCGGGCAATATGGCACAGCCGTTATTGACCGAAATGCTCGACGCCGTCGCCAAGTAGTGAATCGCGCCGCGGCGATTTGCGTCGCGGCGCTTTCATCATCGGTAATTCATCATGATGTCTGAACCCTTACCGCCTCAAGCGATCGCGGCACTGGCGCAATTGCGTAAAGTCGATGCGATCAAAATTGTGCGACGCGAACGCGGTCTCGACTTAAAGGCAGCGAAAGATGCAGTCGATGCCTACATCGAAACACAGCCTGACCTCAAGCGCCGAATCACCGCCGCCCAAGCGGAGGCGAAGCGCGGTTGTTTGATTTGGATTGCAATGATCGGCGTAATCATCGTCGCCGTTGTACTCTGGAAGACGCGTGCGCCGTAGTACCAACGAAAAACCAAACGACGGCCTATGGGTGGTTGCGCTATTCGAAGCCGCCAAGGGCGTCATCATATTTGTCGCCGGCTTTGGGTTGCTATCGCTGATCAATAACGATGCACAAGCGATGGCCGAAGAGTTTGTGCAGCATATGCACCTCAACCCCGCGAGCCATTACCCAAAAATATTCATCGACCTCGTGGCACACGCCTCGAATCAGCGACTATGGCTCCTCGCGAGTATGGCGACGCTCTATGCCTTGGTGCGTTGGGTCGAGGCGTACGGCCTCTGGCACCGGCGCACCTGGGCCGAGTGGTTCGCCGCGATCAGCGGCGCCGTCTATGTGCCGCTCGAGATTTACGAGCTATTCCGTGGTATATCGGTGCTGAAGCTTTTTACCCTTGGCGTTAATGTCGCGATCGTGTTGTACATGATCGTCGTGCTATGGCGTGCCGGCCGCCGTTAACGCGTTGCGTCGTGTCGAATGGCATGCGACAGTAGCTGCGTCTGCCCACTTTGGAGCGTCGATATGGATGGGTTCACAGTTGCCGGTGCCGCCTCTCTCGGTATTGTCGTCGGTTGGTTGATCCGCTATTTCATTCGGCGATTTAAGCGCTTCACGCCGCAGGCGTTGACGGCGGTGATTTCGGCTGCAGTCGGCGGCGGCATCCTAAAGCTGCTCACCGTTGACGAGCACGCAATCTGGTCATATTTCATCGGGCTGCTATTAGGCTTCGTGATCTATCATCTCATCTTCGTGCTAGAGCGGCGTTACCAGCATCGCGTCGGTGCCGACGATGCCGTGACCGAGCCAACGTCGCCGCCGGGCCGTTATTCCGGCGATGGAGCGCTGTTCGGCAATAAGAACTTCCCCGGTAATTCCGACAAACAACTTTAGCGCGCATGGCCCCGGCGACGGAAACGCTACGCACGCGCTGTTGCATCGTCGGCGGCGGCCCGGCCGGCATGATGCTCGGGTTTTTATTGGCGCGCGCCGGTGTTGAAATCATTGTGCTCGAGAAGCATGCGGATTTCTTTCGCGATTTCCGCGGCGACACGATTCACCCCTCGAGCCTGGAAAATATCTACGAGCTTGGTCTGCTCGAGCGCTTCCTGCGGCTACCGCATCAGGAAATGCGCGCCATCAACGGCAACTTCGGCGACGACTCGTTTACTGTCGCCGAGTTTTCGCATCTACCGACGCACTGCAAATTCATCGCGTTTCTGCCACAGTGGGATTTCCTCAATTTTCTCGCGAGCGAGGCCAAGCGCTATCCGACATTCAAGCTCATGATGCAAGCTGAGGGGATCGATCTCCTTCATGACGGTGATCGCGTGAGCGGCGTGCGCGCGAAGATGCAGGATAAGGAGATGGCGATCGAGGCCGATCTCGTCGTTGCCGCCGACGGACGACATTCAATATTGCGTGAACGCGCCGCTCTTAAAGTCGAGGAGCTCGGTGTGCCGATTGACGTCCTATGGTTTCGCATCGCCAAGGGGCCGGAGGCGCCGCCGCGTCCGTCGCTCGGTTATTTTCGCCCCGGCCGGATTGTGCAAATGATGGTGCTGATCGATCGGGGTAGTTACTGGCAGGCCGGCGCCGTCATTCCGAAAGGTGCGTTCGATACGATATGCCAGAAGAGTATCGCCGAGTTTCGCGACGACATCTTGCATATCGTCCCGTTCGTGCGCAGTACGATCGGTGCGCTTAATCAATGGGATGATGTGAAATTATTAACCGTGAAGGTCGATCGCTTGCAACGCTGGGCGCGCCCCGGGTTACTGTGCATTGGCGACGCGGCGCATGCGATGTCGCCGGTCGGCGGTGTCGGTATCAATCTCGCGTTACAAGACGCGGTCGCGGCGGCGAATTTACTGGCCGAGCGTTTGCGTACCGGGCCGGTTGAGTTAGATGTGCTAGACGCGGTGCAACACCGGCGCGAGCGCGCCGTGCGGTTAACCCAAGGCATGCAAACCTTCATGCATCGTCGCTTGTTTCGCCCCGATGGTGGCAGCGCGCAGATCAATAATCTTGCGACGCCGCTGCGCGTCATTCGCGCCTTGCCGTTTCTGCGTCGTGTCGTCGCGCGCATTATCGGTATGGGATTTCGCCCCGAGCATGTGCACACGGTCGGATTATTTCCGACGTGATTAAATTTATTTGGCTATGGATTCCGATGATCGCGCTTGCCGTTGCCAACGGCAGCCTACGACAGTTCGGTTATGCGCGTTATATGAGCGAGCTGCACGCGCATCAAGTGTCGACACTGACGGCGATCATTTTGTTTGCGATTTATATCGGATTGGTCTTGCGCCGTTGGCCGCCAGTGTCGGCGCAACAAGCGCTCGCGGTTGGGTTGATGTGGTTGTTGCTCACGATCGCGTTCGAATTCGGGCTGGGCCTCTCTACCGGTGCTTCATGGCAAAAGCTATTGCATGATTACAATATTGCCGCCGGGCGAGTTTGGATATTGGTACCGGCGTGGTTAGGCATCGCGCCGTATTTATTTTATCGCTGGTATGCGGCTTCGCCGTGAGGCGGTTCTCGCGCATCCTCGCGCCCCACGGCATCGGAATCCTGCCCCCGGCGCGTAGCGCACCGCAACAACATTAACCTTAGGCGATAGTCACCGCACGCGTGATGTTGCGCAATGCTAATCTGTGTACGCCAATCCTCAATGCGCTACCATAGCGCTTTTCATTTCGAGGTTGCCATGCACCAAGACCCGTGCGTATGTTTTATTGGCGACTCGTTCGTCAACGGTACCAACGATCCGCATTGTCTCGGCTGGGCCGGGCGGCTGGCGGCCGCGGCGCGGCGCAAGGGCCACGCGTTGACCTATTACAACCTCGGCGTGCGCCGTGAAACTAGCGCTGATATCGCCGCGCGTTGGCAAGCGGAGATCGGTCCGCGCCTGCCGCCGACGTGTCATCCGCATTTGGTATTTTCCTTCGGTGCGAACGATACCGCGTTCGACACCGGCAGCCGTCGTATCGACGAAGGCGAAACACTCGAGCACGCGCAAACGATACTGCGCACCGCGCGCGAGCTTGGCGCTGTGCTTATGATCGGTCCACCGCCGGTGGCGGATAAAGAACATAACGAGCGCATCGCGCGATTATCGCGCCAGCTCGGAACAGTTGCGGACGGCGCAGGCGTGCGCTTTTTGCCGGTGTTCGATCACCTGGTGCAAGACGAAACCTGGATGCGTGAGGTGGCCGCAAGCGACGGTGCGCATCCGGGCGCGGAAGGCTATACACAACTCGCCGCGATCGTCGGCAGTTGGCAGCATTGGTGGTTTCGTTAAGGCGTGAACAACTGCCCGCGAAGCGGCGCTCGAATGGCGACCTGTGCACTCGAAGACGCGACCGCGTCGCCGATGGGGGACTTCACTTACTCGATCGAAACGCAAAAAATAAGGCGAGCAATAGACAAAGCGCAACACTCCAGGCCTCTGAGGCAAACGACACCGCGAACGCGCCCAAATAGAGTGGCGGGCCAAATCGATATTGCCGTGTGATCTGTTCGGCCTCATCGTCTTTTGCCGTAGTGGCATTTGCCGATAAGAGTTTTCTCGACGCATGGCGCCATAGCGCATCGAAAGCGAGTGAAATGGCCAGAAATATTCCGGTGTAGAGATTGGCCGCGATCCTCGCTTCCGGATGCAGTAAATATTCTGCCAGCAGCGCGGTTGGAAAGGGCACGAAAGACACGAAGAGCAATAACAAACCGTTCCAATAAAGGAAGGCATGATCGTATTTTTCGAGCAAGCCGAAGATCCAGTGGTGATGCACCCAAATGACCAAGATCGTCACGAAGCTGGTTACAAACGCCAGATAGGCCGGCCATAGCGCCATCAATGACCGCGCCAAGCCGGTCGCTGCGACGGACGCGTGGTCGGGTACTTTGATCTCGATGACCAATAGCGTCATCGCGATGGCAAAGACGGCATCGCTAAATGCCTCAATGCGTACCGTTGTGCCTTTGTCTTGCATGAGTCAGTAGTGCTGCCAGTTATCCCAAAGCGGATGCTCGCCATCGTGTCACATCAGCGGCGATACCACTAGGATCGCAGCAGCAGTCATGGCTCGGCGAGGAATGTGATGAACCGCAACGGATTTCGAGGTGAGCGATTATATTCGCGGCGAGATTATTGCCGCTGACCCTTTAGGAATCGCCTAACTTTTGGCGTTCTTGCCTTGTGCCGCCTCGGTTTCGCTATCGGTTCTGCCGCCATGAATAATCGCGATGACCACAACGGCCAAAGTCGCGCCGAGCATCGGCCCGGCGACATAAATCCAGTAATCGGATAGCGTGTTGGCGATCAACGCCGGGCCAAATGAACGCGCCGGGTTCATCGACGCGCCCGTGACCGGCTGGGCGAATAATCCGCATAAGATCACGGTTCCGCCGACCGCGATTGCAGCATTCGGCCCGACGACTTTAAGCCGCGTTGCGGTGCTTAGGATGACGCTGACCAATAAAAGCGTCAGCAGCGTTTCCATCACCAATGCCTGCGCAGTTGAGGCGTGCGGCGAGGTCGCGCCCACATGATCGGCAACGCCAAATAGGCTGCGCAAGATTATCGCCGCCAGCACCGCGCCCAGAATTTGCATCGACCAAAACAACGGCACATCGCGCCAGGGGAATACGCGGCGTAGCGCAAAGGCGAAGGTCACGGCCGGGTTGATATGCGCCCCGGAAACCGCGCCAAATGAATAAATCATCGCCATTACCGTCAAGCCGCTCGCGATTGCGCGCGCCTCGTCGCTGACTTGGCCGGACAGCGCACCGATTACGCTGGCGCCGGCACTAACGAAGGTGAGGGCGAAGGTGCCGAACATTTCCGCCATCGTGCGTTGCACCAACATGAGCGGCGTGCGCTCGATCCCCCAAGAGTCTATCGGTCGATCGCGTTTCATAGCGAAAGCTTAGCGATGAATGCGCGGGACGAAATCGGACTCGCGGTCTACCAGCGTCGCTTCGTTATGCCGTTATGCTTCCATCGCTTTAGGTGGGTGCGTGTAGAGTCGATCACGCGCGCTTGCGCAAAAAGAAATGCGCCGCACGTTCACCGGCGACATAGCGTTCGCATTCGTAGCCTAACGAATGCAGATCGATACCGCTCATGAGATGCTCGCCGGCGCCGAGCAAGACTGGCCGCACGGCGATATGTAGCTCATCGATTAAACCGGCGCGCAGGTATTGGCGAACCGTCGCGACACCGCCGCCGAGCCGCACGTCGAGTTTACCGGCGGCGGCCTTTGCCTGCTTGAGCGCCGCGTGAATGCCGTCGGTCACGAAATGAAACTCGGTGCCGCCCGCCATCTTAAGCGTCGGCCGCGCGTGATGCGTGAGCACAAAAACCGGTGTGTGATACGGCGGTTCATCGCCCCACCAGCCTTTCCAGCGATCGTCCGGCCATGCGCCGCGCACCGGGCCGAACATATTGCGTCCAAGAATCCAGGCGCCGATATTGGCGAAGCCTTGTTCGGCAATATCGCTATCGACGCTCGCTTCACCGCCGCTCTGATTATGCATGCCGCGCCACGAGCGGGTGTGAAAAAACCATTCCATTAATTCCGGCCCACGAATGCCGAGCGGATTTTCTAAATCTTGATTCGGCCCGGCACCGTAACCATCGAGTGAGATTGCAAAGCTTTGTACGCGAAGTTTCGACATGGACGGTTGTTGCTTTTCGTGCAGTGGGTTACGCCGCGTGCCCTTATTGATCGCGGCCGTTGAAATGTTGCACCTTTAGGGCGGACAAATCGACGTCTTCGAGACAGCGCGCGTTGATTGCCGCCATGGCGTCGCCGGAGGGTGCGGTACCTTCGCCAAACGGATGAATGCCGCATACCGGACAAAAGCGATGCTTGATGACATGCTTGTTGAAGGTGTACGTGCTCATCTTTTCCGGTGCAGTGAGTAAGGTCATTGCCGTCCGCGGCACAAACCACATTAAGGTGCCTTTGCGCTGGCACATCGAACAATTGCAGGACATGACTTCCGACAGTTCACCGTCTACCTCGAAGGCAATCTGGCCACAGTGGCAACTTCCTTTGTATTTCATTTTGGTTGACTCCGTTTACTCTCAAGGGATGAGCGCAATATTACATCCGCTAACCATTGTGCGGCATCGTGCAACAGGTGCAGCCTCATATCGGCTCGGAGCGCCTTGAGGAGCGATGTCGCATCAATAACATCGCCGAAAAGGCGGCGACATTGAAAACGCCAAAGCCGATGATCCATGGCGCC
>CAZCAK010000007.1:0-16646 GCA_964496605.1 uncultured Acidiferrobacteraceae bacterium
ACCCCTTATCGAGCTTCCTAGCCCACGCCGCCCTAGAGGCGGGCGAAGGCCAGGCCGAAGAGTGGCAAGATTGCGTGCAGCTAATGAGCCTGCACTCGGCCAAGGGCCTGGAATTTTCCTTGGTATTTCTGACTGGCATGGAAGAAGGCTTATTTCCACACGATCGCTCGCTCAATGAACCAGGGCGTTTGGAAGAGGAGCGCCGGCTATGTTATGTCGGCATGACGCGCGCGCGGCGCGAGTTGTATTTGAGCTTCGCCGAAGTACGGCGTCTGCATGGCAGCGAACATTACGCTAGCCCGTCGCGGTTTCTCGGTGAAATCCCCCCGGCCCTATTGCAAGCGATTCGTACGCAACATCAATGGCATGCAAGCAGTCAGATCGCCGCGCCGAGTGCGGTTTACGCCCGCGGCGAGACGCCGGTGAACGGCATGCGGCTGGGCCAGCGCGTGCGGCATGCTAAATTTGGCGAAGGGGTGGTGCTGAATTACGAAGGACGCGGCGAACACGCACGCGTCCAAGTCAATTTCGAGGGTGCGGGCGCTAAATGGCTAGTCGTCGCCTATGCCAATCTGCAGAATCTTTAGCGGGACTGCGAGGCGGATGGCGGCGTAATTTTGTCTATAGTACAGGTAGCTTCCCCGTCATAACGTGCACAACTTTGAAGACTATAACGACATGAAAAAATCGCCTACGAGCACCGGTTTTGGCATTTGCGCCTGGAACGCAGTGATATTTTCCACCTTTGCCGTTTGGTTGGCCGGGTTTATCGGCGTCGCTGCCATGCAGCGGTGGTGGCCAACGTCCGGTTGGCAGTCGGTGATGATTACCGCGGTACTGGTCGGCGCCATCGCCGCGCCTTTGATCTATTTGGTTGCGGTGCGGCCCCTGATTCGGCGTCTCAATGTTGAGGAAGGCTTGACGCAGGCACCGCAGGCGGCGTTGACTACCATTGACCCGCTGACCCGGATTTTGAATCAACGCGGCATCAGCTCCAGCCTACTCGAGGCAATGGCGCAATCGCAGCGGTATCACACCCCACTGGCGCTGGCGCTGGTTCGCGTCGAGGAACTGGACGAGATTCGCAAACACCACGGCGAGGCGGGGCGCAAACGCGCCTTACAAATGGCGGCGGCGGTCATCAGTGAAGTGGTGCGGTTGCCTGACCGTGTCGGCCGTAACGGCAACGACGAATTTGTCGTGATCATGCCGCAGACAAAAACCCCGGCCGCGACCAAGGTCGCCGAACGGATCCGCAGTGCCTTTGCGGCTCAACGCCTGGATGTGAATGGGGCCGAGGCCAAATTGAATATCAAATATGGCGTTGCCGCCTTCGGTAAGGG
The DNA here is from genome assembly GCA_964496605.1 of uncultured Acidiferrobacteraceae bacterium. Lineage (GTDB taxonomy): Bacteria > Pseudomonadota > Gammaproteobacteria > Acidiferrobacterales > CAZCAK01 > CAZCAK01. The sequence goes on from CAZCAK010000007.1 coordinate 1,344, forward strand.
ACAAGACCTGGAAGGCTTCCTCGCCAATGCCACGCGCGCGTTGCAGGACGGCAAGGCAGGCACGCGTCGCAAGACCAGCACCGAGCACTAACCGGCATCGTCAGCCCAGCATCGACCGCACCACACCGTTCCACGCCAGCGCCAAGTTCTCGCGGTTATAACCGCCGCCGCCGAAGGCAATGAAGCGTCCGTTGCAAAATTCATCGGCGATTCGGGCAAGACGCGCCGCTGCCATAGCGTGCGCCTTCGGTGTAAAGGCCAGATGCGTCAAGGGGTCGTTGGCGATGCTATCAGCGCCGGCTTGCAGCAAAATAATTTCCGGGCGCGCCGCGCGCACGAATTCCTCGACCCGGCCCCAAGCGCTCTCGAACACCGCATCATCGGCTCCAGGTGCCACCGGGATATTCAGTTTCGTGCCGACCGCAGTACCCTTGCCGGTTTCGTGTGCGAAACCGGTGCCGGGATAGAGATAACGCCCGTCTTCGTGAATGTCGGCAAAGTGCAGCTCGGGATCGGACTCGAAAGCATAAAACACACCATCGCCATGATGTGCATCGATGTCGACATAGGCGATGCGGCGCAAACTAAAATCCGCGCGTAATTTTTCGATTACCACGCCGATGTCATTGAATACGCAAAAGCCGGCGGCGGAGTCGCGCCGTGCGTGATGCAGGCCAGCGATGGGAACAAACACGCGTGCATGTGCGCCGCGCACCACTTGCGACAAGGCGTCGACGCTTGAACCCACGACATAGGACGCCGCTTCGAACACGCCGGGGAACGCCGGTGTATCGCCGTAATCGAGATAACCGAATCCATGCTGCGATAGGCGTTTGGCGCGCGCGATATATTCAGCGCTGTGGAATCGCAAGAGATCGTCCTCGCGCGCCAAGGCGGGCGCACCGATGCTGACTTCGCGGTCGAGACCTTGATGCAGGGTTTCTTCCCAAAATGCATTCAGTCGATCCGGCCCGAACGGATGTCCCTGACCGAAACCGTATTGACCTAAGGCCTCGCCGAAATAAACCAGTACCGACACAGTGTGATCATGGTTCCAGTGCGTTAAAGATGGATGCGCTGCGAAAACAAATCGCGAAACGCGCATAAGGTGGCGTTGATAAATAACGGCAGTAAAACGAGTGCCGCCAGTAGGGCGACGAAGGTGGAAACATACGCCAGTAAGGCCAAGGGCATGAGAAACAATAGCGCCAGCGCCGCTACCGGCAGAAAATTTTTGGCGCAGGCGGCGAAGCTGCTCTCGAGTGCCGCCAGCGGCGGCTCGCGATGTAGCGCAATCAGAAAGCTAGCGAAGATCACGACCATAAACACCGCAAGCTTTAACGCCCAAATAGCAATCACGCTTAACAACGCCGGCGCCCAAATCGTTGCGCTGACACTGCCATGCGCCATGGCCGGCAAGGCGGCGCCGCCGACCTTCAGTAGTTGCGCGACGATCTGCAGCAACACTACCGCACCGAGGGTGAAGGTCGCCACGACCATAATACTGAGCGTGCGTTCCGGTTCAAAAAACGCCTGGAATAAACGCCGGCCGGCCTCGGTGTACCAGGCCTTGATGCGGTCGCTGAGTGCGCCTACCGGCGGACTCATGACGCCCTCTTCCATCTCGAGCGCGGTACGACCGGCGCCGGCCGCGAGGGCGGGTGTCAGTAACACCAAAACCAGATAACCGATGAAGGGAATCAATAACAAAATCAATGCCAGCAGTCCGTAGAGCGTACTGATGGCGAGCCAGAGACGCAGATTGCGACGAAACAGCGCAACCCCTTTCGTGATCCAGCTCTGGACTTGAGTCCGCGCCACTTGGTTGGCTTGCATAAGTTTCCTCGGTGAGACGGTGTGATAAGTGTGGCATGCGTGTGCGCCATGGCCAAGGCGTCGCCTGACTTCGGCGCCACGTGCTACCGCCGGGCGCTAGAGATTCAGTTGAATCTCGCGCTCCTGCTCCGAGGGCTCGAAGCCGGTGCCTTCGTAGTAGCCGAAGATTGCATGCACTACCTCAGCAGCGCTATTAACGACGACGAATAAGTCCATATCGGTGTCGCTGATCACGCCTTCCTGGATGAGCGTATTGCGAAACCACTCAATGAGGCCGGACCAAAACGGTGTGTGGACCAAGATAATCGGTATGCGGCGACTCTTGCCGGTTTGCACCAGCGTCAAAATCTCCAGCAGTTCATCCAGAGTTCCAAAGCCGCCGGGCATCACGACGTAGGCGGTTGCGTATTTCACGAACATTACCTTGCGCGCGAAGAAATGCTCGAAACTTAGGCTGATGTTTTGGTAGGGGTTGCCCGATTGCTCGTGCGGTAAATGAATATTTAAGCCGACACTGGGCGAGCGGCCGGCATATGCGCCTTTATTCGCGGCCTCCATGATACCTGGACCGCCGCCGCTGACGACGCTGAAGCCGGCATCCGATAGTTTGCGCGCGATCTCTTCGGCCAAGGCATAATAGGGATGATCGACCGGTGTGCGCGCCGAACCGAAGATGCTCACGGACGGGCGAATCTGCGCCAGGGCCTCGAAACCCTCGACGAACTCGGCCATGATTTGAAAAATCTTCCACGACTCGCGCGATAAAATATGCGACGGCGTTAATGGCATTACCGGTTTCGGTTGCGACAGCGTCTTCGGTTTCATTGAGTCCGTTAGTTTACGATTGATGGGGTTAATAGGTTTTGAATAAGGCAGTCAGCAAAAATGCAGGCGCGCATGTCGAGCAGACCGACCGCAATAATGCGCATTTATTGGTGTTGGTAGACGGTTCATCGTACTTGTACCGCGCGTTCCATGCCATGCCGAATTTGACCAACTCCAGCGGCGAACCGACTGGCGCGATTTACGGCTTCACCAATATGTTGCGTAAGCTGCTAACCGATTATAGCCCGGCCCATATCGCCGTGGTGTTTGACGCACCTGGTAAGACCTTCCGCGACGAACTCTATAGCGAATATAAGGCGAACCGCAGTGCGATGCCAGATGAGCTCGGCGCGCAAATTGAGCCCATTCACGCCATGGTGCGCGCCATGGGTATCCCACTACTCATGATCGAAGGTGTGGAGGCGGACGATGTAATCGGTACGCTGGTGGTCCACGCGCGTACCGCCGGCTGGCAAACGCTAATCTCGACCGGCGACAAAGATTTCGCGCAATTGGTCGATGCCAATACGACCTTGATCAATACCATGACCAATACGCGCTACGACCAGGCGGCAGTACTCGAGAAATTCGGCGTCGCACCCGAACGCATCGTCGACTATCTCGCGCTTATCGGTGACGCGATCGACAATGTCCCCGGCGTCGCGAATGTCGGACCCAAAACGGCAGCGAAATGGCTTCAGACTTATGGCTCGCTCGAAGGCGTGATCGCGCATTGCCGTGAAATCGGCGGCCGCGTCGGTGCGAGTTTGTGCGCTGCACTGGATCAGCTACCGTTGTCGCGCCAATTAGTTACGATCAAGTGCGACGTCGGTTTGCCGGTTACGCTCGACGATTTGCAGCGCCGCGCACCGGACCAAGCGGTCTTGCGTGAGCTTTGCGCGCGCTACGAATTTAAAACCTGGCTCGCGGAGCTGGGCGGCATGAATCGGATCGACACACCGCAAGTGAAATCGCTTGCGACCCAGGACTACGAAACAGTATTAACTTCGGCGCAGCTCGACGCTTGGATCGCGCGTCTCGACGCGGCCTCGCAATTCGCGCTCGATGTCGCAACCGATCGACCGGATACGATTCAGGCGCGTCTCGTCGGTATTGCAATCAGCGACCGTGTCGGTGCTGGGGCTTATATCCCCTTCGGACACGATTATCCCGATGCGCCGCCGCAGCTCGCACGCGATTGGGTGCTGGAAAGACTAACGCCGCTATTGCAGGACGTGCGCCCGCGCAAAATTTGCCCGAACGCGAAGCGCGCAATCGGCGTGCTCGCGCACCACGGCATCGAGCTCGCGGGCGTTGCTTACGACACGATGCTCGAATCTTATGTGCTCGACAGTACGGCGACGCGTCACGACATGGACGGTCTCGCGCTGAAGTATCTGGGTCACAAGACGATCAAGTTCGAAGACGTGTGCGGCAAGGGTAAAAACCAGTTGCGGTTTAACGAGGTCGCGCTTGATATTGCCGGTGCTTATGCCGCCGAAGATGCCGACATCACTCTGCGTTTGCACGATGTGCTATGGCCGCGTTTAACGCAGATCCCAAGCTTGCAACGGCTGTTCACCGAGCTGGAATTACCGCTAGCAGCAGTATTGGCGTGTGTCGAGCGCAATGGTGTAAAGATCGACGCCAGCATGTTGCGTCAACAAAGCGCCGAACTCGGACGCCGCATTTTGGAGCTCGAACGCGAGGCATATGCGTTGGCGCAGCAACCATTCAATCTCGCTTCGCCGCTACAGATCCAACAGATACTCTTCGATAAATTAAAATTGCCGGTGTTAAAGAAAACACCCAAGGGTCAGCCCTCGACCGGCGAAGAGGTGTTGCAAGAACTGGCCTTGGATTATCCCTTGCCGCAGATCATTCTCGAGCATCGCGGGATGTGCAAATTACAGAGCACCTACACCGATAAACTGCCGGAGATGATCGATCCCAGCACCGGGCGCGTGCACACCTCATATCATCAAGCGGTCGCGGCGACTGGACGCCTGTCGTCTTCGGATCCGAATCTACAAAATATTCCGGTACGTAGTGGCGAAGGCCGGCGCATCCGGCAAGCGTTCGTCGCCGATGCCGGAAATCAAATCGTTTCCGCGGATTATTCGCAAATCGAATTGCGCATCATGGCGCACCTCTCGAACGACCCGGGCTTGTTGCGCGCCTTCGCCGCCGGTGCCGATATTCATCGCGCCACCGCCGCCGAGGTATTCGGTCTCGCGCTCGACGCCGTTAGTGACGATCAGCGCCGCGCGGCAAAGGCAATTAATTTCGGCCTGATATACGGCATGTCGGCATTTGGCCTCGCACGCCAACTCAAAATCGAGCGCAATGCCGCGCAACAGTATGTCGATCTCTACTTCGCGCGTTATCCGGGCGTGAAACGCTTTATGGACGAAATGCGCCAGCGTGCGCGCGAGCAAGGCTTTGTCGAGACGCTGTTTGGTCGCCGTTTATACGTCCCCGATATCAACGCCGCGAATCATGCGCGTCGTCAATACGCGGAGCGCACGGCGATCAACGCGCCAATGCAGGGTACGGCGGCGGATCTGATCAAGCGCGCCATGATCGTAGTCGATCGTTGGCAGCGCGATACCCGTGCACCGGTGAAAATGATCATGCAGGTGCACGATGAGTTGGTATTTGAAGTGGCCGCCGGCTATGTCGAGGCCGCTGCAACTGAGATCCGGCGGCTCATGAGCGGCGTAGCCCAGCTTGCCGTGCCTCTTGTGGTCGATGTAGGCAGCGGTGACAACTGGGATCGGGCCCACTAAGTCGGCGTGGCGTGACCCGGAACTTTTTTTTTGACATCTAGTCTGATTTTTCGGACACTGGAAATCGTCCTTGTCCCGCCTTCCTCCCTAGGCGGGGCAATCCCGGCCTAAAACCGGGATTTCCTGGCCCCGGATTCTTTCCCCTTGTTTCCGGGGCCTTTTTTCCCCTCGCCCGCAGTATTCAAAGTTTTGAACAATTCGGCCTCATTTTTATCTTTTAGGCTGGTAGCGTCCGCGGTTCTGTGGCCGTCGCTCCTCTTAGCCAGCGTTCTACCTGCCGCCGCGCCTGGTCATGGCCGATTCCCGTGATCGCGGAAAACAGCTGGAGCGAGGCCTGGGGGTGAGCGGTCTGAATGGAGTGTGCCAGCCCCCGTTCTGCCTTTCCTGCGGCCCCTCGGGGCAGTTTATCGGCCTTATTGAGGAGAACATGTAGGGCGCGACCGGCATCGGCGCACCATTCGCAAAAGGCGCGGTCGAGGGGACTTAGGTCATGGCGCAAATCGACCACGAGAATTACGCCGGCCAAGCAACGCCGCTCATGGAGATAGCGGTTTAATGTGCGCTCCCACTCGCGCTTGACCGCCGTAGGTACCTTGGCAAAGCCATAACCCGGTAAATCAACCAGGCGCAATTCACTATCGGGCGGCGGCCAAGCGAAGAAATTCAACATCTGTGTACGCCCCGGCGTTTTGCTGACGCGGGCGAGTTGGCGCACACCGGTAATGGCATTAATGCTGCTCGATTTGCCAGCATTGGAGCGGCCGGCGAAGGCAACCTCGGCCCCACGATCGGGCGGCAATTGCATTAGCGACCGCACGCTCGTGAGGAACTCGATGCGGCGAAAGTCGAGTGGCATGGGTGAAAATTGACCTCGGAAGTGGCTCTTGATATATAAGCGGCGCCTTGGGGCGAGCCCGCACGGCTAGCCAACAATCGGCAATAACAATTTCTTTCGTTGCGCAGTGTAGCATCGCGCAGCCGGGGTACTTTTAGTATTGAGGTTATTATGACAATGCAATGGCCGTGGGCCGTAGGCGGTGGGTTACTTCTGCTCAGTTTGGCGGTGTCGGCAGCACCGGCGGATACTAATGCCGGACAACAAAAATCAGCCATGTGCGCCGGATGTCATGGCCCCGATGGCAATAGCATGATTCCGATGTACCCGCGGCTTGCGGGACAGAGTAGTAACTACATCGCCAAAGAACTGCGCGACTTCAAGGGTGGCCAACGCAAGGATCCGATTATGTCGGGTATGGCCGCCGGTTTGTCGGACCAAGACATCGCAAATGTCGCAGCCTATTACGCCAGTATCGCACCGAAGCCGGGTAACGCCGCGGCCGACGCCGAGACGCTGAAATTAGGTCGCAAGATCTATCGCGGGGGCAACGCCAAAACCGGCATCGCCGCTTGTATGAGTTGCCATGGACCAGGCGGTCACGGAATCCCGCCGCGCTTTCCGCGTGTTGCCGGACAACATCCTGCGTATACCGAAAAGCAGTTAATGGCGTTCAAGAATGCATCGCGTAGCAATGATGACGGCATTATGACGCGCATCGCCTTTCGTATGTCGGAGGCTGAGATCAAGGCCGTTTCGCAATATATGGCCGGTCGCCTCGACTAGTTCCACTCGCGCCGGCGACGCCGGTTGCCGGCTGTTTGCCTGGTTTTTCGCGGTGACGCTATCCGCGCGTATTACTTAAGTCTGACGGTACGGTATGGCGGAGCGATTTTCCGCGGATTTTCCGACCTTATTCTGATGCCCCTGCCGTAGTGCCTCCCTAGTATCCCCCCTAGTGCTGCCGTTCGGCGCCGACGAAAAGCGCCACTCGACCATGACCGCGGCAATCAGATCACCCCGCCCCTGTTTCGAGTCGGCACTGAATCAATAACTTACGAAGCGAGCTGTGGCTGGCATGGGTATTGCTCTAGGTGTTAGCGAGGTTGGACGAGCGGCTAACGCAGCAAGCTTTTCAGGCCAAAGGAGAACCAATGTTGAGCCTTATAGTGACACTGGTAGATGACTACAAAAAGATGCACGGTGCTCGACCGAATTTGGTCTATATGAACGAAACGCATTACGAGTACCTACGGGAAGAAATGCCCGGGGTCAGAGGCCACGAAGACGTCGTTGCGGTGTTGGGACTCGACATCGCCTTAAGCGACCAAGCGGTTCATCCGCACGTGGCCACAGCAAGAATCGGCTCGGATCACATTTTAGCGAGCTGATAGCGTAACTGAATAGTGTGTGGGGTGCTCAAGGGCGGCGAGGCAACTCAAAGCCCTTTTTTTTTGGCCATCTCGCCGAACACCGTCGCTGCAGCATTAATGGTTTGTTCGATGTCCTTAGCAGTGTGCGCGGCCGACATAAACCCGGCTTCGAAAGCCGACGGCGCGAAATAAACTCCCTGCTGTAACATCGCGTGAAAGAAATGATTGAAGCGTTCAACATCGCACGCCATGACATCGGCGAAGCGCTCCACCGGCCGGGCATGGAAAAAGATTCCGAACATACCGCCGATCGCCCGCGCGAAAAATGGCATCCCCACGTCTTGCGCGGCGGAACGCAGCCCGTCACATAGCCGTGTGGTTTTCTCGCCAAGTGCGATATAGAAATCCTCCTGCATCAGCGCCTTCAGCGTCGCAATACCTGCGGCCATGGTTACGGGATTACCGGACATAGTGCCGGCGTGATAGATGGGGCCTTCAGGTGTGATGCGGTCCATGATGTCGGCGCGACCGCCGAAGGCGCCGACCGGTAGACCACCGCCGATAATTTTGCCTAAGGTCGTGAGATCCGGTTTGATTCCGTACAGCGCTTGCGCGCCGCCAAGAGCGACACGGAAGCCGGTCATGACTTCGTCAAAAATCAGCAATGCGCCGTTGTGATCGCAGACGTTGCGCAAAGTCTGCAAAAATCCCGGTAAAGGCGCGACACAATTCATATTGCCGGCGACCGGTTCGACAATGATGCAAGCGATCTCCTTACCGAGCTGTGCGAATAACTGCTCCACTTGCGCGGCGTTATTGTATTCAAGCGTCAGCGTGTGTTGTGCCAATGCCGCGGGCACACCGGGTGATGTCGGCACACCGAGGGTGAGTGCGCCGGAACCGGCTTTGACCAATAACGAATCTGAATGACCGTGATACCCGCCTTCAAATTTGACGATTTTGTCGCGGCCGGTAAAACCACGCGCGAGGCGAATCGCTGCGAGCGTCGCCTCGGTGCCGGAGCTTACCAAGCGCACTTTCTCGATCGAGGGCATAAGCTTGGTAATGAGTTCGGCCATTTCGACTTCAAGTCGCGTCGGTGCCCCGAAACTTAAGCCGTCGTCGAGCGCGCGCGTCACCGCCTTGATCACATCGGGATGACGCTGACCTAGGATCATCGGGCCCCAGGCACCGACGTAATCGATATAGCGCTGACCATCTTCATCCCACACATATGCGCCGTCGGCGCGCTTGATAAACCGCGGCTCGCCGCCCACCGACTTAAACGCACGTACCGGCGAATTGACGCCGCCCGGTATCACTTTGCGTGCACGCAGGAACAGTCGATGCGATTCGTTACTCATAGGACCCTCGAATGATTAATTGAATAATGCGGCGTAGCGTTGCGCTGCCTGTTTCGTATCGCTCTGCGCCAAGACGCCACTGATGACCGCGAGCGCATCGGCGCCTGCGCGTACCAAGGGGGCGCCATTTTCCGGCGTGATGCCACCGATCGCAACAATCGACAAGGACAATTGTCGGCGCGCGGCCGTCAGCAAGGCCGGCGCTGCGCGCACTGCTGTGGGTTTTGTAGGTGACGGAAAGAAGCTGCCGAAGGCGACATAGGTTGCCCCGGCAGCCGCTGCAACTTGCGCCCGTGCCAGGCTGTTGTAACACGAGACGCCAATAATCGCGTCATTGCCGAGACGCCGACGCGCGGCGGCGAGCGGTGGATCGGCGTCACCGAGGTGCACCCCATCCGCGGCAACCGAATGTGCGAGATCGACGTCGTCATTCACGATGAAGGTGATTCCACGCTCGTGGCAAAGCGCGCGCAACGCCGCGGCGCGTCGTTTTTGTTGCACCGCGCTTGCGCTTTTATCGCGGTATTGAACTACGTGTGCGCCGCCGGTGATTGCGGCCTCGATCGCGCTTAACAAATCCGCGTCGTCCTGACGTGCATCCGTGATGAGATAAAGACCTCGAATCACAGCGCGTTTAGTGCTCGACGTCATCCCGTGCCCAGTACAGACGGTCTGGCATCAGCTGACCCATGCCGAGGCGATAACCAGCGTTCAAGCTTTTCCATGCGAAACGCTGCGCATGTAATACGGTATCCATGATTTCAAAACCGTGCGCGAAGCTCGCCGCGCACGCGGTCGCCAAGGTACAACCGGAGCCATGATACTCCGCCGGCAAGCGCGGCCAGCGAAACGTTTCCAACAAGCGACGATTGCCGTACAAGCGATTCGCCACATCCGGGGTGTTGTCGTGCGTACCGGTAATCAATACATATTGCGCGCCGAGCGATAATAATTCCTGCGCGCACGCATCGGTGCTGTCGGCATCGGGTGCGAGCCGCTTCGCCTCGATGGTATTCGGGGTGATCAAATTGGTGCGCGGTAAGAGTAAGGTACGCACCGCGTCTTCCAACGGTTCTTCGCTTAAGGTGTCGCCGCGGCCGGAGGCAAACACCGGATCCATCACCAAGGGAATCGATGCGTATTGTTGCAGTATGCTCGCGATCGCGGCGCAATTCGCAATATTGCCCAGCATGCCGATTTTAAACGCCGCTACCGGCATGTCTTCCAACACCGCGCGCGCTTGCGCGATAACGAGTTCCGTCGCAACCGGCATAAATTGTTTGACGCCGACGGTATCTTGCACCGTGATCGCGGTGACGACCGGTGCTGGGTGACATCCGAGGCTTACCAGTGTTTCGATATCGGCTGCAAGACCGGCGCCGCCGGTGGGATCGTTCCCGGCAAACACCATAACAACCGGACGCTGTTCATTGTGTTGGCTCATATCTTTCACCACCATCGGTCACCAGGCGTTTGAGCGCCGCGATCAACGCCGGATGCGCATTCAGCGCTGGGACCACGCGATATTCGCGCACGCCTAAGCTGTGCGCAAGCGCGGCATAGGTTTGGCCCAGCTCAAACAGGGTCTCGATGTGGTCCGACACAAAGGCAATCGGGTAAACCAGAATTTGCTTCGCGCCGGCCGCGGCCTTCGCGCGGATGGTATCCTCGGTATACGGCTTCAGCCATGGTAATGGGCCGACGCGGCTTTGGTAGCACAGCGTTGTATGTGGCCATTTGAGTTTCGCGGCGATGGTGTCGTAAGTTGCGCGGATCTGCCGTTCGTACGGATCGCCACGCGCGATAACTTTTTCCGGCAAACCGTGCGCGGAAAACAACAATTCGACCTTATCGGACTGCGGTTCAGAAAACTGCGCCAATTCTTTTCGAATATCGCCGACCACCGCGTCTTGATATTGCGCGTCGTCGTACCAGTGATCGATGTGCCGTACGTTGGGAGCGTAAGCTTGCGCGACGCAGGCGCGGCGAAATTCATTGAAGGCGCTGCCGGTGGTCGTCGTCGAGTATTGCGGATACAGCGGCAATAAAAATACGTCGCGATAATTTTTTTGCTTCAGCTCGGCGACGACCTCATGCGCCAACGGATGCCAATAGCGCATGTATATGAGCACTTCGTAGTTTTCACCCAGCGCCTGCTGTAGTGCCCACGCCTGCTTGCGCGTGTTCTCGAGCAGCGGCGAGCGGCCGCCGATTGCGGCGTATCCCGCGCTGGCCTCTTCGACGCGCCGGCGCGCAAACCAGCGCGCGAACGGTTTTTGCGTCAACCGCGCCAGCGGCAGGCGGAAAATATCCGGATCGGAAAATAAATTCACGAGGAAGCCTTCAACGGCGGCGAGCGAGTCAGGTCCGCCGAGATTGCAAAGAACCACCGCGGTGCGTGCAGGCATGTGCAACTCGGAACAAGGAGATTCGCATTCTAGCGAGCACGACACTAGATTTCACCAGCGAAATAAAAATGCGAAGATCGCGCCGCGGAGATTTTTCTGTGCTATGAGAATGTATAAGCCATGAAAGTATATATGTGTGTTATCTGTGGATTTCTGTATGAAGAAGAAAAAGGCCGACCGGAAGAGGGAATTCCGCCGGGAACGCGTTGGGAGGATGTACCTGAAACCTGGAAATGTCCCGACTGCGGTGCCGGTAAAGACGAGTTCGAAATGATCGAAGTCTAAAACTGTGTTCTCATCGCTTAGAGATACCTTGCCTGATACCGACGAGCTCGTCTACAACGGCGCGCCGTTCCAATATGCGATTCGCGTTAGTCCGCGTCGGCGCGACGTCTGCGTGCAAGTCTACGCCGATGGCCGTCTGCGCGTTTTGGCGCCGCTGGCAATGCCGCTGCGCGAAGTGCGCGCCTTCGTATTAGAGCGGGCACAATGGATTCGCGCCAAACAAGAGTATTTTGCCACTAAGCGCCAGCACGCGATTCAAATCTGCGATGGTGCGAAGCTGCCCTGTGCCGGCGAGCAATTGCGGCTGAGCATTCATGCGCGTAAGGGCCGTCCGCATGCGATTCGCCAAGCCAAAACCTTGAGTTATACCGGGCCGATCGACGCGGCGCGCGATACCGTACTGGCGTGGTATCGCAAAGAGGCGGCCGAGATCATCGAACAACGCATGGAGCACTACGCGCCAATGGTAGGGAAGGCACCGTCACGCATCGTGATTCGTGATCAGCGCACACGCTGGGGCAGCTGCTCCGCGCGCGGCACGATCAGCATCAATTGGCGCTTATTGTTGGCGCCCTATGAAGTCATGGATTACGTCGTGATTCACGAGCTATGTCATTTGCTGCAGCGCAATCACTCGCCACGCTTCTGGCGCGAGGTCGAACGCGTACTGCCGGACTACGAGCGTCACACACGTTGGCTCCGCGAGCACGGCGGCCGTTTGTCTATTTAGCGATCTTAATAGTCATAAATGAAAGCGCACAAAAAAAGCCCCGCAGAGCGGGGCTTTTTTATAACTACGTAATGAGCGCCGTTACATCATGCCTTCCATGCCGCCCATTCCACCCATGCCGCCAGCACCGCCGCCCATGGCCTTATCGTCGTCCTTCGGCAACTCCGCCACCATTGCTTCTGTCGTGATCATGAGGCCGGCAACGCTCGCCGCGTTTTGTAAAGCGGTGCGCGTTACCTTGGTCGGATCAAGAATACCCATGGCCAACATGTCACCGTATTCACCGGTGGCCGCGTTGTAGCCATAGCTGCCCTTGCCTTCCTTCACTTTATTCAGCACGACGGAACCCTCCATGCCGGCGTTTTGCACGATTTGACGCAGCGGTTCTTCCATCGCGCGACGCGCGATTTGGATGCCGACGTCTTGATCGTGGTTGTCGCCCTTGAGATTTTTCAGCGCGTCGAGCGCGCGCACTAAGGCAACACCACCGCCCGGGACTACGCCCTCTTCGACCGCGGCACGCGTCGCATGCAAGGCGTCTTCTACGCGCGCCTTCTTTTCTTTCATCTCGACTTCGGTTGCGGCACCGACCTTGATCACGGCAACGCCGCCGGCGAGCTTCGCCACGCGCTCTTGCATTTTTTCCTTGTCGTAATCGGAGGTCGCTTCTTCGATTTGCGTGCGAATTTGCTTCACGCGCGCCTCGATGTCCTTCGAATTACCGGCGCCGTCGATGACGGTGCAGTTTTCTTTGCTTACTTGCACCCGCTTGGCAGAGCCGAGGACGTCCGCGTTTGCAGCTTCCAGCGTCATGCCGAGCTCATCGGAGATCAGCGTACCGCCAGTGAGGATCGCGATATCTTGCAGCATCGCCTTGCGACGATCGCCGAAGCCGGGCGCCTTCACCGCGCAGACCTTCAGGATGCCGCGGATATTGTTTACGACCAAGGTCGCCAAGGCCTCGCCCTCGACATCTTCCGCGACGATCAAGAGCGGACGGCCGGCCTTTGCCACACCTTCGAGAATCGGCAGCAATTCGCGAATATTGGAGATCTTCTTGTCGTAGATCAGGATGTAGGGGTTTTCGAGCTCCGCCGTCATCGTCTCTTGCTTGTTCACGAAATACGGCGAGAGATAACCGCGGTCGAATTGCATGCCTTCGACGATATCGAGCTCGTTTTCCAAACCCGAACCCTCTTCCACCGTGATCACACCTTCTTTACCGACTTTTTCCATGGCATCGGCAATGATGTTGCCAATGGACTCGTCGGAGTTGGCCGAGATCGTGCCGACTTGTGCGATTTCTTTGCGCTCGGAGCACGGCTTACTGACTTTCTTTAGGGCTTCGACCGCGGCGATGACCGACTTGTCGATACCGCGCTTAAGGTCCATCGGGTTCATGCCGGCGGCAACGCTCTTTAGGCCTTCGCGCAAAATCGCCTGCGCCAACACCGTCGCCGTGGTGGTACCGTCACCCGCGACATCGGAGGTTTGCGACGCGACTTCCTTCACCATCTGTGCGCCCATGTTTTCGTATTTATCTTTCAGTTCGACTTCTTTCGCGACCGACACGCCGTCTTTGGTAATGGTCGGGGCGCCGAAAGCCTTGTCGAGAACGACGTTGCGACCCTTCGGTCCCAGCGTCACTTTTACTGCGTCGGCCAATACATTAACGCCGCGCAGCATGCGAATGCGTGCGGAATCGCCGAATAAAACGTCTTTTGCTGCCATGTTCGTTGCTCCTTAATTCTTACTTGCTTTCGATAACGCCCATGATGTCTTCTTCGCGCATCACGAGCAGTTCTTCATTACCGACTTTGACTTCAGTGCCGGAATACTTGCCAAACAGCACTTTGTCGCCGGCCTTCACGTCGAGCGGACGAACCTCGCCGTTTTCTAATAACTTTCCCTTGCCCACGGCGACGATTTCGCCCTGGATCGGCTTTTCTTTCGCGGTATCGGGGATCACGATCCCGCCCGCGCTTTTACGTTCTTCTTCCAGCCGACGCACGATTACGCGGTCGTGAAGGGGACGAATTTTCATTGCAATATCTCCTGATTGGATAGGCTGAGCTTTCATAACTTGTTCTCCTTGGTTTGTGCGAAAGGCCACAGAATGCGACCGTGCCGACGGGGTAAGGCGTTGTTAGCACTCGGTCCAAGTGAGTGCCAATCATAACGGCCGTCTTCGCCTTGTCAAGCGAGGGGGAGCCATCCCGTGGCGAGCGTTGGCCGGCAGTGGCAGATTGTGCGGAGAACGAGGCGAAGTCTATTGGCGCCAAAGTCCTTGATTCGCGGCACTGGTGGGCCAGTCCTATGCGCGCGGTAACCTGCTTGGGCGTTCTTATGCTCGGTCAGAGTTGCTCAAATTTTAATTTTTAGGGAGGAGCCGTTACTCCGGACTATCGCACCGGAATTCAGCTCACTCCCCTCACGAAGGTCTGCCGGTTTCAGCGATCAAGACCGTAAGCATCGAACGCGCGATTCCAAGACCGTTGTGCAATCGATGATCGCCATCAGAGACGATTTCGAGTTTTTTCAACGGCGCACGGAGTTGCGCGAAAAACTGCTCGCTCACTGCGACTGGAACGGTGTCATCGAGGGCGCCGTGCACGATGAAACAGGGACAGTGCAGCGTTTGTGGCCGGGACAATTGATCAAACGCTGCGGCGTCCGCGAGTACGTGATAGTTCAATGCATATCGGCCAAGCCCATAGGCGCTGTCGAAACTCCGAACGCCGGCGCGCTGCCAGGCACACAGTTCTTCGGCTGCAAGCGCGCCAAAATGGCGCTGGATAAAATTGAAGGCGGGCGCTAGTAACAATAATCCTTTAATCAGATCGGGACGGCGTTGTGCC
>CAZCAK010000008.1:0-8182 GCA_964496605.1 uncultured Acidiferrobacteraceae bacterium
GCGAAAACGGTACTTTTCCGGTTGGCATGGGAAGTGCAGTAGAGTCAGCATACAAATCTTTCTGGCATCAGTTATGCGTAAAGTCATTCGTAACTGCCTGACAGGGATTGCAGCAGTTGTCACCATTGGATGGACCGCGTTAGGCGAATCGGCCGACCCTATGCTTAGCGTCAGCGACTTGCCCTTAGGCCTGGTCGAATGTGCGCCGCAGGCGCAATGTGTCCCGCCCACCGCTACCAAAATTTCCTGGATCGGTCGCACACCGCGCGGCCAGTTGTTCGTGGTCGCACCGCCGTGTGTAAAAGACGGCTGCGAGGCTTACGTGGTCGAAAAGGTCGCCAAGCAAGTGCATGCGCTGCTTGGCGTCAGCGGTCATTATGAATTAATTCGCAGCGCCCAGTTCTATCCCGACGTCCGTGTACGCGACGAGGTTTCGCCGACGCAAATCCGTGCGGCGCGGTTCCACTGGAACGGCGGCGCCTATGTTCAAAGTGAAACCGAAACCTTGTATCGCGTCGATGGCGAGGAATGTGGCACGCGCGCCGAATGCCTCGCCGCGGCGCAAGCCGCGCTCGCCGTGCGCCCGGCTTATGCCCTCAAGATCTGGGAAGTGGTCGACAACGTCGCTTGGTTTTAATCCGCGTGCCGGCCCGGCACGCGGCTCCGAAGTTCCTTTTGCTCGACCGTGTTTTTGAGGACAATACGCCTCCTTATTCCAGAAGTGGGCAGGCATGAGTTTTAAGATTCGCATCGAGCCGAGCGGGCACGAATTCCACGTACACCCCAAGGAAAGCATTTTGGAAGCGGCGCTGCGCGAGGGTATTAACTTACCTTACAGTTGCCGCAACGGTACCTGCGGCACCTGCAAAGGAAAAATCCTCTCGGGTGCGGTCGATTACGGGCAACACGATGAGAAGACCCTAACCGCGGCGGAGAAGGCGGAGGGCAAGGCCTTGTTCTGTCACGCCATTCCTTTGCGGGATTTGGTGATTGAGGCGCGCGAGATCGGCGCCGCCAAAGACATCGTCATTAAAACGATGCCATGTCGCGTGGCGAAGATGGAACGTCTGGCGCCGGATGTTATGGCTTTGTATCTTAAGTTGCCGCAAAACGAGCGGCTGCAATTCCTCGCCGGCCAATACATCGATATTTTATTGCGCGACGGGCGTCGGCGCGGATTTTCGCTCGCGAATGCGCCACACGACGACGAGTTTTTGCAATTGCATATCCGTCATGTCCCCGGCGGCTACTTCACCAATTTTGTCTTCAATGAGCTCAAAGAGAAATCCTTGCTGCGCTTCGAGGGGCCGCTCGGTACATTCTTTTTGCGCGAAGACTCGACGCGCCCGATCATCCTCGTCGCCGGCGGTACCGGCTTTGCCCCGCTCAAGGGTATTCTCGAACACATGTTCTTTACCGGCATCGATCGCCCGGTACATTTGTTCTGGGGCGCCCGCGCCCGCGTCGATCTTTATCAACACGAATTGCCTGAGACTTGGGCCACGACCAAGGCGAATTTCCGCTATACGCCGGTGTTGTCCGAGCCTAAACCGGAAGATAACTGGCGCGGCGAAACCGGTTACGTGCATGAAGCGGTAGTGCGCACCTATCCCGACCTCAGCGCCTACGAAGTCTACGCCTGCGGCCCACCGGCGATGATTAACGCGGTGCAGCAAACCGGAAAGGCACGCGGCCTTGCCGACGACGCATTGTTCTATGACTCGTTCGATTACGCCAAAGACAGCAATCGCGCCGCAAATTAGCGGCGCCATACCATGAGTGCGCACGGGCATACGCACGTGCACGATCACGGTCATGCGCACGCGCACGATACCAAGGGCCGCGCGCTTTACATTGCGCTGGCGCTGACTTTCGGCTTCGCCTTCGTCGAGGCGTTCGGCGGTTGGTGGGCCGGTTCGCTTGCCCTGTTCGGCGATGCGGGTCATATGTTTTCCGATGCCATGGCGTTGGGATTGTCGGCGGCGGCGCTATGGCTCAGTCGGCGACCGCCGTCGGCACGCCATTCGTACGGCTTTGCGCGTGCGGAAATCGTGGCCGCGTTGGTGAACGGCCTATTGATGTTGGCGGTTGTGATTGGGATCGTGGTCGAGGCGATCGGACGCTTACGCAATCCGCAGCCGGTGGCAGCCGGCGCGGTGATCGTGATCGCGTTGACCGGCTTATTGGTGAATGTGCTGGTGTTGTTCGCACTCACGCGCGGCGAAAGCGATCTCAATATTCGTGGCGCGATCCTCCATGTTATGGGCGATCTCTTAGGATCGGTGGCAGCGCTCCTGGCCGGCGCGGTGATTTATTTTACCGGCTGGCTGCCGGTGGATCCGTTATTGTCGCTGGTGATATGCGCCTTGATTCTGCACTCGACGTTTCAGCTTATCCGCGAGGCCCTGCATGTATTGATGGAGGGTGTGCCGCGGCATCTCGATTTCGATGCCGTCGGTCGCGCCATGGCGCAGGTGCCGGGCGCTTTATCGATTCATGATTTACACATCTGGACCGTGGCCTCGGGGCGCCTGGCCCTATCGGCACATGTAGTGGTGAAAGACTTTAATAATTGGACGGTGTTGCTGACGACGCAGCGCGCCTTATTGCACGAGCGTTTTTCTATCGATCACGTCACGCTGCAACCGGAGCTGGGACAGGCGTTTCAGCCGGGTGCCTATAGCAGCGTTATCCCGATTCACCCGCGCGAAGACCAGCACCGGCATTAACGGACCGGATATTAAGGCTCGGCGCTAGCGTTTGAACTCGTAGACGGTCGAGGTTCTTTTGGTGTTGGCGGTGCGCACATCGCCAAGTTGCAATTTGATCGCACGCTGCAACCACTCTTGCGCCAATTCCTTATCGCCGCCTTGTTGCAGGAGATCGGCGAGCTCGGCGTAAGCCTCCGGCGATTCGCGCAGCGCGACGCAACGCTCGAGATACTCCTTGGCCTTGGTGCGTTGTTTGGCGTCGAGCGCTAATCGTCCCAAGGTCAATAATAAATCGGCGCTATCCCGATGTTGCTCCAACCAGCTTTCCGCGGTCGCCAATTGTGTCGCGACGTCGTCGCCGCGTACGCGCCCATACCAATACGCCAAGCGCTCGTCCCAGCGCCGCTTCAGCGTTTCATTGAGAATCGCCAACGCCGCGTTGGTTTCGCCTTGTTGCAGTAATTGGCGTACATAAATCTCGACCAGAACCGGTTGATGACGCAAGGCCGGTGGCACCGATTGCCAAGCTTTATGCAGCACCGTTTGCGCACCGCGTGGCAGCGGAAGGCTCAGTAGCTCGCGTTGTGTTTCTAGCTCTAAGGCATCAAGTGTTGCGAGCGGGAGAATCTTTTTCTTGCGTAACTCCGGCAGCAGCAGCACGAGATTTGCCCAGTCGCGCAGGTCTTGGTAAACCCGTGCCAGCAGACGCAATACGTGCGGATGATTGGGGGCGAGCGTACGCAGCTCGGTGAGTAAGGCCAACGCCGGCTCGAACTCGCGCGCGACATAGTGCAAATGTGCGCGCACCATGGTGAATGCAATGCGATGCCGCTCGCCATAGGGTTCCGCGAGCCGCAAGTATTGATTGCGTTGTTCGATGTCGTCCGCCGCCTGCGCCGCGGCCGCGGCGGCGAGATAATTAATCAAGGGATGCGGGTTGTGGCGCAAGTCTGACACCAAGCGCTTCTCAGCTTTGATCCAGCTGCCCTCCATTAAATACATCAGGCCCTGCGTCAGCGATTCCTCGACGCGCCGGGTATGGCGCAGTTGACGCCAGCGGGCGACATCACGTGGGATGCGCCAGACGCGTACCAGCAAATGAATCGCGAGATAGGCCGCGAGCGTCGCCAGTAAGGCAAACACGCCGAACAGCGTTAACGGCATCTCGACGCTCCACGGCGGCCGCGCCAATAGCACGTAACCCGGATTCTCCATCGCGAGCAGCGTCAAACCGATGCCGATGAATGCGATGACGACGACGAAGATCAAGGTCTTCATGGCGTCTCGCGATGGCCGGTGATTTTATTGAGTGCTGCCAATGAACCGGAAATATCCGGCAGACGCATATTGATCTGCGCCTTGGTCATGCGATCGAGTTCGTCAATGGCGCTGCCGACCGAGGCCGTTTGGGTATCAAAATAATCCTTAAGCCACTTACGCGCAGTGCGCAGGTTTTGTTGATACGTCGCCTCGTTGCGTTGCAGCAACGCCAGCTGCGCGCTCGTGAGCATCAGACGCACGTTCTCGCGCAAAAAGTATTGGTGTTCCGGGGCCAATAGCGGTTGGCGCACATCGGCATCGCTACGAATGCGGATGAGGCTGCGCAAATCTTGGCCGAAGTCGTGCCAAAACCGCGACCAGGCATTGCGCGGCGGCGGCTCCTGCTCCGGATCGGGTTTAGCGGTCGGCTTGAAGGTGGTGTCGCGCGTCAACGGCCAGCTATCGACCTTGCTCGCCAAGATGCCAAGGCGCAGCGACAGACCGTCGAAGTCGACCCGATTCATGGATTCGAGTTGATTGATCTCTTGCGCAAGCTGCCGCCGCACCGGCAAGAGATTCGGATTGCCGATCTGGCGTAGTTGGCGATCCGCGGCGCGCAAGGCGGCCAAGGCGAGGTCGGCGTCTTGCGCTAGGTGTAGGCGATGATTCGCGATAAACATCAGTTGTTCGGTTTCGGCTAACAACCAGTCGTTGCGTGCGCGACCGAAGTCAGTCGAGAGTTTTTCCACCGCGGTGCGGAGCGTATCTTGGGTCTCGCGGACCTCGGCGAGTTCATCTTCGAGATTCGACGTGCTCGTGCGTAGCGCCGTCTGCGCGGTATTGAGTTGCTCTAATTGCCCAATGACATCGCCCTTGAGCAGACCCTGTTTTTCTTTCAGCACGTACCAGAGATAGCCGGTCGCGGAAAACGCCATGATGGCCAAAATCAAAGCGAGGCCACCGGAGACGGAAAAATGTCGGCTGCGCGCGATTGCGCTCAAGACGCGGCGATTTCCCGACGGCGGCAACACGGGGGGCGTTTCGTTCATAGGCATAGGCTCGTGAATAGGCAACGATTATAGGGCTTTTTGTCGAGCGTGCCAGTTGCGAATCGTGCGCACAATCGCCGCATCGCTCGCCTCATCGGCGATCAGCGGCTCGTGTTTGAATCCGAGCTCGCGACACGCCTGGGCGATGCGCTCGCTGATGACGACGACTGGCGTCTTAATCAACCAAGATTGGCCGAGCTTACCCAGGAGATCATAAAGATTGCGCAAACCTTCGACGCTCGTGAGTGTGACGACGTCGACCGAATTGCGCGCCCAGGCACGCAAGAGTGGCGCCACATCGGCGTTGGGTTTGGCGCGACGATAACACTCGCCGTATTCCACCGAAGCACCGCGCTCACTGAGGGTATTGCCTAATAATTCCCGTCCGCCGTCGCCGCGAAAGATGACGATCTTCTGACCCACGACATTATTCAGAGCTGGTAGCGCCAACAGCGCTTCACTATCGAAGCTGCCGCTGGGTGTGATGATATGGTCGAAACCGAAATGCCGCAGTTCCTTCGCGCTGCCCTTACCGACGCAGGCCACCGCGAGCTGCGCCGGCCATTCGCGACGTGTGCGAATCAAGTTCATCGCCTTATTGACCGCGTTGGCGCTAATAAAAATCGCGAGCGAAAATTCCTCAAGCCGGTCGATTAACGCGAGTAGCGCCGCAGTATCACGCGGATCCAAAATTTCCACGACCGGAAAATGCAATACCTCGGCGCCTTCTGCGCGCAGCGCGGCGCACAGATCGTGCGCCTGCTGCGCCGGGCGAGTGACTAATACGTGCACGCCGGCGAGCGCGCCTGCGGGCTCAGCGGTAGACATCGGCCAGGATCTCTTGCGCGCCTTGCGCGAAGAGGTCCGCCGCGACGCTAATGCCGATACGTTCCGCCTGTAACGGTGAGCCGCGCATCGCGCTGCGCAGCAGGCGTTTCCCATCCGGGCTACCGACGAAACCGCGCAGGTGCAACACCTCGCCCTCGAGTGTGGCATAGGCGCCGATTGGTACTTGGCACCCGCCTTGCAAATGTTCGTTCAAGGCGCGTTCGGCACGTAGGCATAGGTGCGTCGCCGCGTGATCCAGCGGCCGCAGGAGTGTGCTAATGCGAATGTCGTCGGCCCGACATTCTATGCCGATGGCACCTTGCCCAACGGCAGGCAGGCTATGCTCAATCGACAGATAATTACGAATGCGTTCCGCGAGGCCGAGGCGCTTTAGGCCGGCGGCTGCGAGAATAATGGCATCGAAGTCGCCGGCATCGAGTCGCGCCAGGCGCGTGTTAACGTTGCCGCGCAGATCGACGATGTGCAGTTGCGGCCAGGCGTGACGTAATTGGCTCTGGCGGCGCAGGCTCGCGGTACCGACACGGGCGCCGGCGGGAAGGGCGGCGAGCTCCGGGTAGTGATTTGAGACGAAGGCGTCGCGTGGGTCTTCGCGCTCGCAAATGACCGGGATGTGCAAACCTTCCGGTAGAGTCACGGTCACATCCTTCATGGAATGAACCGCGAGATCGATACGTCCTTCCAATAAGCCGTACTCGAGTTCTTTGGTGAACAAACCCTTGCCGCCGATTTGTGCGAGGGTGCGATCGAGAATGCGATCGCCCTCGGTGGACATCTTGACCAACTCCACCGCGGTTTCTGGCGCGGACGCTTGGATGCGCGCACGCACATATTCCGCCTGCCATAAGGCGAGCTGGCTTTTGCGAGTACCGATGCGGACCAGACGCGAATCGCTCATGGCCGGTATAGGTGGGGATGGAACGTTGTCGATGGCAAATACATAAAGTGCCTTATCGTAAGAGGCTTATAGGGGTGAAGCAAATCATGATTAACAAAATTGCGCGTCGTTGGTTTTACGCCGTGATGGTATGCGGCGGACTTAGTACCACAATGGGAATCACCACGGCGCAGGCCGAGGTCAATTACGTCGAGCTGCCGAAGGCGCAGGATTTTAAGGCCGATGCACAGCAGGTGGCAAAGGCGCGCATGCCGATCCTGGTATTTTTTGCGTCCGAGTCTTGCCCTTACTGTCATGTCGTCGAGGAAGATTATCTCAAACCGATGTTCAATAGCGGCGAATACCGCGACAAAATTCTGTTTCGCAAACTCGTTATCGACGATAGCGGCAGCGTGCGCGATTTCCAGGGCAAGTCGGTCGACGATGCGGTGTTTGCCAAGCGCTACGGGATATCGCTGACGCCGCATGTGAAATTTATTGACGCCGATGGTCAGGAGCTCGTGCCGGGCCTGCTCGGCCTCATGACGCGCGATTTCTATGCCGGTTACCTCGAGGACGCGATCAACGACGCGGTCGCCAAACTCCGTCCGAAAACTCCGCCGCCGGCCTGAGGTATGCGCTCAAGCCAGCGGCTGGACGCGAACCGAGGGCATTCCGTTCGGCCCGGCGAGCTCCGTCGCTAAGGGCGGCAGTTCGCGTGCCAGGGTTTCCGCCAAACCCCAGGGCGGATTGATCGCAACGATACCGCTGCCGTTGAGGCGATTTTCCACATTGAGCGGCAGCGTCAATAGCTCCAGCACCACCGCTTCGATCTTTGCCGCTTGCGTCACGCGCGCTAGGGCGCGCTGGAAGCGTGCAATCGGTGCGTAAGCCTTAATCGGATACCACACCAGATAGCTGCCGTTGCGCCAGTGTCGCAGTGCCTCTGTCAGCGCCGCCTCGATGCGGCTGAATTCATCGACCTGCTCATACGGCGGATCGATCAGCACCAAGCCGCGTTGCTCCGGCGGTGGGATAAACGCCTTCAGTGCCGACCATGCATCGTTGCAATGGACCGCAATGCGGCGATCGGATTGCATTAGCCGCTTCAATGTCTGGCATTCTTCCGGATGGAGTTCGACCAAGACCGCGCGATCGTGCGCCCGCAGCGCCGCTTGTATGAATAGCGATGAGCCGGGGTATTGCTCCAGACTATCGCTGGGATTGAATTGCGCCACGGTCGAAAAGTAATCGGCTAACGCCGGCCAGCGTGCGCGTTGCGACCATAGCTTGCCGATGCCGGCGGCGTATTCGTTACCGCGCGCATCCGCCAGCCGATACAAACCGCTGCCGGCATGCGAATCGATAACGCAAAACGGTTTCGGTTTCTGTTGCAGCAGCGCGAGGCCCACGCGGGCCGCGGCCAGCACGCGCTTCCC